>DAUW01000033.1 GCA_002505355.1 Euryarchaeota archaeon UBA229
GCAGAAACCCACAACTCACCTTCTGCATTAGATCCGTATGGCGGTGCTATGACGGGTATAGTCGGAGTCAATCGTGATATTCTCGGTACTGGTCTTGGTGCAAGACCAATCGCCAACACAGATGTTTTTTGTTTTGGCCCTCCGGATTGGCAAGGTGAAATACCTGAGAACCTATTCCACCCTTCTAGAGTACTAAGGGGGGTACACTCTGGAGTTCGTGTCGGAGGCAACGAGTCTGGTATACCCACAATAAATGGTGCAATAATATTCGATGAAAGATATCTTGGCAAACCCCTAGTATACTGCGGTACAGTCGGTATAATGCCTAGGAAATTGCCCGACGGAAGGGAATCTCACATCAAAACACCGGTTGCCGGCGATATCGTGTATATGGTTGGTGGAAGAGTGGGTTATGATGGTATTCATGGAGCGACCTTTTCTTCTCTTGAGCTAACTGAGGAGTCGCCATCAAGCGCAGTACAGATTGGCGACCCGATCACTCAGAAGAAAATGATTGACATGTTGTTGGAAGCCCGCGATGCCGGACTCATAACCTGTATTACAGACAATGGGGCCGGAGGACTTTCATCATCAATCGGCGAGATGGCTGAATATACCAATGGTTGCCGCATCGATCTAGCTAAAGTACCACTCAAGCAACCGGGACTGTCTCCTTGGGAAATATTGGTTTCCGAGAGCCAAGAGAGGATGACGGTCGCCATTAAACCTGAAGATATTGAAGCCTTTGAAAATCTTGCAACCCTTCATGAAGTCGAAGCCACAGCAGTTGCAGAGTTTACCGCCTCCGGAATGTTTCATGTTCAGTACAATGATGAGACAGTCGCCTATTTGCCAATTGAATTTCTTCATGACGGCGTCCCCCAATTACAGCTCGAATCTGAATGGAGCCCCCCACAACATGAGCCATTTATCCCAATAAGCGAGACCGATCATAATCAGATATTACTTGAATTGTTGGCAAGGCCAAACATTGCCAGTAAAGAAACGTGGGTTAGGCAGTATGATCATGAAGTCATCGCTCAAACAGCAGTTAAGCCGTTTGTTGGAGTTGAGCGTGACGGCCCAGCCGATGCAGGAGTAATCGCGCCCATCCACGGCAATCCACGTGGCCTGGTTGTCTCATGTGGCATAGCACCACGTTACTCAGATATCGATGCCGGTGCGATGGCGGCTGCAGCGATTGACGAAGCGGTAAGAAATGCAGTTTGTGTGGGAGTAGATGTTGACAAGATTGCTGGCTTGGATAATTTCTGTTGGCCGGACCCAATCCAATCGGAAAAAACACCAGATGGTAAATTCAAACTCGCTCAGTTAGTTAGGGCAAATAGGGAACTTGAACGAGTCTGCCGAGCATATCGGCTCCCTTGTGTCAGTGGCAAAGATTCCATGAAGAATGATTACGGTAAGGGCGTTGATAAGATCTCAATTCCACCAACATTACTATTTTCCCTTTTTGGCGACCATCCCGATGTCAGAAATACTGCGACAAGCGATTTCAAGAACACCGGTGATAAGATATATCTTATTGGGGAATCATTTGATGAATTAGGGGCCTCAGAAGTTGCTTTTATGCTAAGAGAGCAAGAACTTGTCAGCGGAATAGGCGGTAAGGTCCCGAAACTGGAAGACCCAGAAAAGCTATTCAAATCTTATCGCCGGCTTAGTTCAGCAATTAATTCCGGTATGGTGAAAACAGCTCATGATTGTTCAGAGGGTGGCATTGGTGTGGCAATTGCTGAAATGTGTATTGGCGGGAGAATCGGTGCAACCATTGACCTTGATGGAACTGGTAACTGCACGCTATGGTCACGATTATGGGGTGAATCGCTTGGAAGAATAGTCGTTGCTGTAGCACCGGAAAATGAGCCAGCATTCTTGAAAAAGATGGCTGACAGTATTACGACATACCTAGGAGTTGTTACTGAATCCTCGGAATTAAACATTGTTGACGGGTTTGAACCACTAGTCTCAATTCAAGTACAGGACATGGTTGATTCTTGGCAAGGCACTCTTGATATGAGTGGGGGTGAATTATGATGTACGTGCCCAAAGTAGCCGTATTATTCGGGTTTGGGATAAATTGTGACCATGAGACCGCGGCTGTTTTTGATATGGTTGGGGGCAAGTCAACCAGAGTTCATCTCAACTCATTTATTTCAGGCATTGATAATTTAGCAAACTATGACATCCTCGCAGTCCCAGGAGGATTTTCATTTGGTGACCACCTTGGTAGTGGGAGATTAATGGGTAATAGAATGCGCTTTTCGTTAAGGGATGAATTAACCGAATTTATCAAAGCAGGTAAACCAATAATTGGAATCTGTAACGGTTTTCAAGTTCTGGTTAAAACCGGATTATTACCTGGTCCAGAGGGTAAAATTCCTGACTTTATTCAACGAGCAAGCCTAACTCTTAATGACTCAGGCAGGTATGAAGATAGATGGGTTACTCTTGAGTTTAACCAACAGAGCAACTGTATATGGACACAAGGCATAACACAAATGGACTGTCCTGTTAGACATGGAGAAGGAAAGTACGTAATGCCTGATCGGGCTATGTTGTCCGCTCTTTCAGACAATAATCAAATTGCGGTTCGCTATATCGATCCGAACGATTCAAACTACGACCCAGATCAGGTATTGCCGTTTCCTAAATCACCAAATGGTAGTATGATGAATATTGCAGGTATTACCGATAAAACGGGTCTGGTTTTTGGTTTAATGCCCCACCCAGAGGCAATATATGCGCAATGGCTTCACCCAGACTATTCAAGGGGCGATGCACCTGTTACGGCTTCAGATATATCATGGGAAGGAGAAGGACTTCAAATATTTAGGAATGCGGTGGAGTACGTTATTTCAAACAACTGATTCATATGAATGAAAGGGCGAGATATCGAGAGATTGACTCACTTAGAGGCCTTGCAGTATTGTTAATGGTAATGGTGCATGCTTCCGCAACTTGGGATCCTTTTAATTCACCACAAAGCACCTGGTTGGCATATTCAGTTGCGGGACTGGGAGGACTAGCTGCACCGATGTTCGTTACTATTTTTGGTTGGGGACTAATAAAATCGCAGTCATCACAACGATCAAATCTAATCAAGGCCGCAATTTTACTTGCGCTACAACTAGTTGTTAACCTATCCTCACCGCATCTTTATGATACATTTACCCCCGGAATATTGTCACTATTCGCCTTGTTGATAATCTTGAAACCAATCATTGTCAAAATAATCGCCAGTGGTCGTAATCTAGTGATTTTCACTACCATTGTTGGACTAATTTTCTGTGTTAACAGTCTTGTTCACAATATACAGGGGGTCAGCGAATGGGACAGCAGAGTATCGGTTCAAACGCCATTTATCGGAGTTAACCATTTGTTACTCACCGGCACGTATCCACTATTTCCGTGGATTGTTTACGCAGTGGTTGGTGCATTCCTTGGAAGTTCCATTACGGAGGGGGGGAAAACACTTCCAAGGAATAACACCACCTTGTTACTGATAATTACAGGATTATGTTATTGTGTAATCTCGCTGATGTTAGCAAATGCCTCGGGAAGTATTTGGGCTCATCCCACAGAAGGAGAGTATCTAAATTTCTTCCCAGCAAATATTGGCTTTTTGATCGGCTCAATTACTGGTGTGCTCATTTTCTGGTTGGTAATTCAAGAAGTGAGGTTGGTAGTATTTGAGTCGTCAGGAAGGTTATCCCTTACTATCTATGTCCTTCATTTTATACCGTTGACGTTGTTATCCAATCTTGAAAATGAAAAAAATTGGAGTGTTATGGAAGCGAGCCAGGCAGTGGTATTATTCACCACCACCTGGCTCATCTTCGCATTTGTTTGGAACAAGCTTCAATGGCTAACCATTGAGGGACTCATTCGCAAACTTTCTAGTGTTTAATCACTCTTCAGATCCAGCTGCTTTGGTATCCATTGTTGCTGCATACCAAACCATCATACCGAAAGCAGTCTTGTTAACTACGTCAGCGATGTTGTAGAGGATGTTTAGCATCTCTATATCGCCAGCGTCGCCGCCTTCGCCCATGATGAAACCGATTGGGTAGATTGCCCATCCAACGGTTAGGATAATTGCCATTGCCTTGAAAGCGAATTGTGTACCTTCGCTTGCACCGCTGACGTTCTCCTTTGCTTCACCAGCCCAGATCTCGTAGATGATGTAAATCCATGCAGCGACACCGATTGCGAACAATGGCCAGGTTAGACCATCGTCCATTTCTCCGGACTCTGCTAGGAAACCAGCAACTAGCATAACTAGAGATGCTCCGAAGAGTCTCCAGAATAGTGCAGCGGTTGCAGCACCGATAGCAGCTAGAATTAGGTAGAATTCAGCAACTTGTAGTGGGACAGTAATCAACCAGTCGATGTATCGCATGACTAGTGGAGAGGTTTCGAATGCCTCCCAGTGCTTCCTCATGTAGGTGTAGTGGTACCATGCAACACCAGTTACTAGTGCAGCAACGGTCATTGATGTTCGCCACTTAGGCGCTACATTTTGGCGCTCTAGCATGAAGAAAACGGTA
>DAUW01000042.1:0-6895 GCA_002505355.1 Euryarchaeota archaeon UBA229
ACCCAAATACTTGTGATAAATATTCTGATGGATGGTCCACCAGCAGTTGCTTTAGGCGTGGAGAAGAAACATGGAAATGTAATGAATAGACCACCAAGACCTGTAGACGAAGGTCTCCCAAATAAGAATGATATTTGGCTGATATTCTACCTAGGTGCGGTAATGGTTGCTGGAACACTATTGGTGTTTTTCCTTGCTGGAGGGGGCCTAGAAACGTGCTCTGGATTACCTTTATCTGACGGAGAATCCCTTCCTTTTGACCAGGCAGCCTGCGAGGCTGGAGAGGCTACTGCCATCAGTGAATGGCAACAATATGCCGATGACAGATTTGTCCATGCTCAAACCATGACTCTCTCAGTGTTCATTATGTTTCAGTTGTTTAATGTGATGAATTGTCGTTCGCAGGATGAAAGTATCTTTTCTTTGGGGGTATTTTCTAACAAGGCAATTAACATCGCCTTTATTGCCTCCTTCTGCTTGTTGTTGTTCTTTGTTCAACTAGCTAATTTAACCATACCTCTGACTAATTTCGAGATTGGTGGATTATTGTCAACTAAAGTTTTGAGTCTCAATGATTGGCTAATCATAATGTTTGTTGCGGTGTTGGTTATTGTCATCGAGGAATTCCGTAAGTTAATCGTCAACTCAAGGGTATTCGCAATCGGTACAGGTAGGTAGAATTTCTACATATATATTTGAAGGTTGGCAGAAACCATACGGTATGTCCGGTTGGTTGTCGACCCCTAAAAATGCTGGCTGCGACATCAACTGGGTGGAAAACCTTAGCGCCGCACTCAGCAAAAAACACTGGGACCCTAATTTACATAGCATTGTCAGTAAATTAAGCACCGGTACTAGGCTTTCTGTTGACGATGGAGTTAGACTATTCACCCACCCCAACTTACACGAAGTCGGTCAATTAGCTAACATGGTAAAGTACGCTAGATTTGGTAGCAATGTTTTTTTCAATTCAAATGTTCATATTAACCAAACCAATGTTTGCGTTTTAGCTTGCAAATTTTGCGCCTTTAGACGCAGCAAGAAACAAGCTGACGCATACGAACTGTCGATTGATTCCTACCTTGAAGAAATGGAAAAATATGCTAGATTAGTAGACGAGGTGCATTCCGTTGGGGGTTTGCACCCAGATTGGGATGTCGAGTATTACGAAAATCTGATCAGCTCAGCAAAACAAAAACATCCTGATATAGCAATCAAGGCACTTACCGCAGTAGAGATAAAACATCTCGCACAACAGAGCAACATCGACTATACTGAAACACTGTCTAGACTAAAAAATGCCGGCTTGGATTCGTTACCAGGTGGCGGGGCGGAGATATTGAACGACGACATCAGGCAAATAATTTGCAACGGCAAAGAAAGTTCAGACGAATATTTGGAGATACATCGACAAGCACATTCGCTAGGTATTCCCTCCAATTGTACAATGCTCTTTGGAACTATAGAGAGCATTCATGACCGTGTTATACACATGGACAAGTTACGACAATTGGCAGATGAATACGGTTTATTCCAGTGCTTCGTACCTTACCCATTTCTGCCGGACTCTACAAGACTGCCTGAGGCACAACTTGCGACGTCAAATGAGGTGCTCAGAACCATCGCGGTCTCGAGGCTTATGCTCGATTCTATTCCACACATCAAAGCCTACAGAATGAATATCGGTGATGAGATTGCAGAATTAGCCCTTAACTACGGGGCGGATGATATTGACGGCACGGTTAGACAAGAATCAATAATGCACTTGGCCGGTGCTGACTCAAGCTTAAATTATGATATTTACCAAATGGCAAAACTAGTCAAGGATGCAGGTTTTATTCCAATAAAGCGCAACACCACATATACCAAGTTCACCACTGTAACAGTTGAGCCCCCGAAGCGCCCGAGAAGGCTGAATGTAATAGCGTGAGAGTGATACTTTGGTAGTTAATATTCCACCTCTAGACACCCAACGTTTCTCTGCATGGACGAACACAATTGGCAGAGTAGCGTTTATGAATTGTGACCCGTTATTTCTACAATTGAGCGAAGATTGGAACGTTTTGGCCGCTCCACCATCTTGGCTCACCGGTCACTTGCTTCGAAGAGATTGTATCATTGCGCCGATTCCTGCGGCCGATTATGCAAAAAACTCCGCAGATTTGGTGTTACTTCCAGACTTAGGTATCTGCTCAAAAGGTGAAGTCGGTAGTGTCCTGCTATTCGGAAATAAACCAATAGAAGAAATGGAGTCTATCGCACTGCCATCTGATTCATCATCGTCAGTGGCTCTACTCAAGTATATTCTCAAACAGAAAAACCTGGACCCAAAACTTACGGTTATGGGCCCGGATATTGACACCATGCTGGATATATCTGAGGGGGCACTAATCATTGGTGACAGAGCACTTGACGCATCAAAAAAGTACCCCCACAAAGTAGTCATGGACTTGGGTCATGAGTGGCAGAGGTTGACTGGTTGCCCCATGGTGTTTGGCGTTTTTGCGGCAAGAAAAGACACACCACTCAGCAGCGTAAGAAAGGCGTATGAATCACTTCTAGAGCAACTTATCACATTTGAAAACAATCCTTCTCGAAGAGAGTTAATTGTTCAAATGTCATCAGCAAGTTCCGGACTCTCAACTTCCAGGTTAGATCAGTATTTTGGGGAAGTATTCAATCGACTCGACGATGAACACATCAACGGTCTCAACCGATTCTTGCAGGATGCATGTCACCTCAAAGACGGTGCCAGCTTTGTCGAAATCTAGTCATCCTTTTTGACCGTCTTGACTCTTCTAACTTTTTTGGAGGTAAGAACATCCTTTGTACCCTTACGCACTGGTTTTTTAGCGGTTATTAGTTTCTCACCAGGTATGTCTAATTTCCCGTCTAAGCGTTTTCTTTTGGTACTCATTATTGGCCCTTGTGCATTCCTATCAACTCTACCCGTGCGCCGCCTGACGGATCGTTTTACACTAACCTCTTCATCATCATCAATCATGAACGCACGTCTATCCGTGGGTCGCTCTTCGGACGGGATTGTTTCAGTAATTATTGGTTCATCTTCAACTTGTAGATTAGTGAAGCCGTCATCAACTATCGGTTGTGGCTTGGTATATTCATCTTCAACGTACTCAAGATACGATTGTTCCATGCTTTCCTCCAGATTCAATTCTTCGTCAAACTCTGAATCATCCAATATCAGAGAATTTAGGTTACGCCTTCGAATCAGCACCCAAATCAGCAGTGTTAACCCAGTTACTGAAGCACTGATTAAAATTATATTATCGTTTAATAATTCCACAAATGTATTAATTTGAGATGCTTGCTGTGGTATTGCTGTGAAGTTTAATTGCGGCTTTTGATCGCCGTCGGAGTTCCACCAAAGCGTAGTCAAGGAATCACCTTCAAGAGTAATCTGTTCAATTAGAATCGGGTGATTTTCGACCATGTGAGTAATTGAGGAGTCTAATACAGATATCTGATTATCAAAATAAATCGTTAATGGTAAACTAATATTTGGCGAAACGTCAAAACTAGTCTTGAAACTAAATTGTAATTGTTCTTTATCAAAAGTTTTGGAAAACGACAGACCAGCTAGTATCTCACATTGCAATGTTCCATTAGCCACCTCACCAAATGATAATTCTAAACTATTTTCCAACCTCTGCAGATAATCATTTTTGTCCATATTATTACAAAATGCACTTTCTATCATATTAGTTTCTTCATAACTTATCCTTTGGTCAGCAAGGATACTTCTTCTTGATAGATTTCTAAACATGTAGGTATTTTCGGATGACATTGTGTAGATATCTTCGACAATTAGCGTGTCTGAATCAAGCGATACGACAATTGATCTAATGGTTGTTAGATCTGGTTCCCGACTGCACAGTGTCACGTTCAGGCAGTTAAAGTCCCAGTCATCCTTAAACGAGTCACCATCGTCATCCATATCCAGTGTGTCCGGCACATTATCGCCGTCTAAATCAGACCCCATCATCCCGTAGCCTTCTGGGTATGGTGGACTCCCATAAATTGCGATATGATTGGTGTTGGTAGACACGTAGAATTTTGCGAGCATACCATTGGATTCAATAATACTAAAATCCAGGGACATATGTACTAATCTTGTTGAGTGTAGGTCGGAAAATGTGGAGCCATCAATGGCCTTTAATTCAGGATTAGAATCAGATTCTAGAACGTAAAGAATATCCTCGGTGTATGACCACCGCACGCCAAAATTTTCACCAAAATCTCTTGATTGTAGTAAATCACCCGAAACAGTATATGAGTATACGTTACCTGATTTAGTTGCCGCTGCGAATTTAACGTCCATATCACTGAAGTCACAGCCGACGATTTCCTCATCGACATTGATTTCGACATCAATTGGCTCTCCTGTGTTGTCCCAAAGTTGTAATCTGCCTAACTCATCTCCTGTAAGCATGAATTCACCGGTCCTAGAAAATGCCACGCATGTCACATCAGAGGTATGAATGCCGTTGAGTCCGAAGATTTCTCCCATGTGAGTTGAATTAAACACTGAGGCGCCGTTGTTTATGTTCGGTGCTATCAGCATACTTCCGTCATAGGACCAGTCAATGTTCCCAGGCCGTATGTTACCCCTAGCCATTTCAGATTTGAAGCTCATGTCGTTTACATTGATTACTCTAATAGAATTAGGTACAGTAGTATCAGCAAAGGTTGAGACTGCAATATATTGCCCATCAGGAGAAAAATCAATATCGAAAATCTCGCGCTCTAGAGAGAATCTCTCTATCAACTCGAGTGAAGAAGCATTGTGAATCTCAACAAATGTGCCATATGAACTGGCTATGAGTGTATTATTAGCGTTGGTAGTAACTGAATTTGTGTATGCGTCAGCGGCAGTTGCTGTTGTTGCGTTTAAAAAATTCATACCGGATGATGATGCAGCTGTTACCGGCGCCAGTAGTAACACGATTAGCATCATAAGTATGCTCGTGCGCATATCAGCAGCCATGGAAACCGTTATTTCCTAAGTTCTGAACTACTTGAATATATACCCGAACCAAACCAAAATATGCTTAATTGCTATGATTGTAGTATAAATCAAACGGATGGTTCTTGAAGGTCATTACACTGGAAGACATATGTCCACACAACTGGAACAGGACCACAATGGGAACTATGTTATCAGGATAGGGCATTCACCCGACCCAGATGATGCATTCATGTTCCATGCGATGACCAACAATAAGTTCCCTACACCTGGCTACCACTTTGTACATGAACTACAGGATATAGAGACGTTGAATCACCGAGCAATGAATCAAGAGCTTGAAGTCTCTGCAGTATCGATTCACGCATTCCCCGATATCGCCGAACATTACAGTCTAATGAATTGCGGCGCATCTATGGGAGAGGGATACGGTCCGATGATTGTTGCCAAAGCCGGCGTGACAATTGAACAAGCTAAACAATCCGTGATTGCGGTTCCTGGATTAAAGACCAGCGCTTACCTTGGATTACGCCTGGCATGGGGTGATGTAACTGTTGAAGTAGTACCATTCGATGAAATAATTCCCAGAATTCTTGATGGCTCATATTTGTGTGGGCTTATTATCCATGAAGGACAACTAACCTATGTTGATTACGAATTGGACGTATTGATTGACCTAGGCAAGTGGTGGAATAACAAAACCGACAATTTCCCTATGCCGCTTGGTGGTAATGTCGTGCGCAAAGACTTAGGGGATAAGATGATGGCTGACATCACTAAATACACAAAAATGAGCATAGAATATGCGATATCAAATCCAGACGAGGCGTTAGAGTTCGCAAAAAAATGGGGCAGAGGTATTGATGATGACACGAATCGGAAATTCGTTACAATGTACGTAAATGACCGAACTATTGACTATCGACGCGATGGCCGCGAATCAATCCGTCAATTTATCTCAGAAGGTCAACAAATAGGACTTATTGATTCAACTTTTGACGTAAACGCAATGAAGTTTATTGGGGCGATTGAATGAGTAACAAACCAAAACTAAGTCAGTATGGATCAGTTGATCCTGCGCCACCCTTAACAACAGGCAAAATTAAAGATTGGGAATTATCACTCACTGATAGCTCTACGCCGATGTTTCAACGCATGAGAAATGTGTTTGCGTTAAGAAACAACGGAACAGACGATGCATGCTTAGCCTTGTGCGCAGGATTCCAATCGAAAAGTGCATTACTACGTCATGAGGTTGCCTATGTACTTGGTCAAATGCAAAACGAGGTAGCGATACCAACCTTAATTCAAGTATTAAGCGACGAAGATGAACATGTTATGGTTAGGCATGAAGCAGCAGAAGCACTTGGCGCAATAGGTGATTATGCAGTCAAATCAGTGTTGGAAAATTATGTCAATCATCCAATGCCGGAAATCGCAGAATCATGTGAGGTTGCCATAGATTTACTCGACTGGTGCAAAAGCAAAGAGTATGACGAAGTCGAGTGTTAGACAAATTCAATAACTACTGATGATAGCCAAGGACGGAGAGAACAATGCCACATGAGAATGTTCAATTAGCTCAAGCGCCAAACGGAGAAATCGGTCCGAGGTGCAAGGCTTGCGGGATACGTATGACCTTCGGAGCAGCAATGGTCATCAACAATAATTACTACTGTTGGGATTGTTATGTTGAAGCCACCGGTGCAGACTCAGCAACAACTGTCGTTGAAGCAAAACAGAGATTCTGGATGAGCAACGAATAAATCCGACTATGCGATTTATGGTGTGATAATGTTTTCTAGTGGCTGGGCACGATTCGCGCACCAATTTACTAATTACTACCGAAACTCGCCATTATGGTCGCCACCAAGAACGAGATTTCGTGAATGGATGTTTATCCCATTC
>DAUW01000042.1:7199-7391 GCA_002505355.1 Euryarchaeota archaeon UBA229
GAATGGATGTTTATCCCATTCGGTAATTCACCACCAATACGACACAAGGGATTTTCTGATGTTGAAGGTGTTAGAAATTTCATAACTCAACGCCCGATGCATTCATGCTTTTACTCAACAGCCTATTGGCACAAACCATATGAATTGAAAATGGTGGAGAAAGATTGGATTGGCGCAGACTTAATCTTTGAT
>DAUW01000062.1 GCA_002505355.1 Euryarchaeota archaeon UBA229
GATATGGTTTGGGCAGTAGAAACCACAATAGCATCTTGGCTATTAATAGCGTAATCAAGACGGTTTTTGCCATACCACAATTCATCGGTAAACTGGCCGGCCTTGGTACCTCCACCACGGTCGATAATATCCGAAAAGTCGCCACTACGATCCAAATTTATTCCATAATCACTGCCATCAACTCTGGAATCAACTCGATTTGATGACCACCATGAATAAGATGTACTTTTCAAAGTGACGGCAAAGGTAAATGTTGTATCTTCGCCTTGTTGTAAATCAAGAGATATTTTGACGCAACTATCAACAGAGCACATGTCTTCTCCAACGCCTACTCCCGGCCACCATATTCCATGTCCATCTGCTGTTATTATCTTATTATTCGACATTCTTGGAGGCTCGCCAAGTAGCGGTATTTCATAACTTACATCATTAACAATCATTTGAATCTGAATGATTTCCTGAATAGATTTAGTTGGTAGCGAATCACGACCATCACTGTATTCAAACATGATGCTTTGACCGTACAGGGTAGAGATGTCTCGTGGTATCATCAATTCCTCCTCAAGCATAGCATTATCTCCTACATCATAGACATCAATTGTTTTGCCAATTGTATACGTGGTTTCAATCGGGTACAAGTGATACGGTGCGGCTGCTAGTTGGATATACTCACTTATGCCGGCCCATTTATTGAATACCAACTCCCTTGCTTGCGGGGAAAGCATGATGAAAGCAACTAACCCAAGCATTACGACGCTACGGAATCGGTTCTTTCTGCGCTTTAGAATATTCTTCCGCCTTCCAGTGTGGGTCTGTACTACTCCTTGCCTAGTGGGTTTCCTAGTTTTCAAGTATGTTGTTTCGATTGAACCTTGATTGAACTGTTGCTCAGCAGCAAATTGTTTTGACTTTATGTTGGCCAACACCCTACCACACGTGTAACATATGGTGTCACCGGGTAAGGTAGCACTCATGCAGTACGGGCAAGTACCCATGTTAAACCGGCCTTGCCGACATTGTATAACGCTTGCCTGCGGATATCCACCAAAGTGCTTATTTGTTAAGTTAGGACAAAAAACCAACTAATTCGGCTCATGTGAGTAAGTAAGTAACTATTCACCTTCTGTGTTACGGTCTTGTCCATCTGTACTAGAGCTTGACTTCGCCATTTTACGTTCCCTTGCTTGCCTTGCCCATATCTTACGCAATTGCTTTTTACCCTCTTTAGGTATTGAATTCCAGATCCAGTTTTCCGATGCTCTGTTACTAATCAGCATTACTGGTATGATGAAAATCCAGCCAATTGGTGCCGATAAAACATAGGCAAACATCACAACATAAGCGCAACGCCAAAAAGTTGCCCGAAGTATAGCACCCCATTTTCGACCCATTAGCATAAGATTTCCCTGATATGAAGATATGATTGCCTCACATCGTGGTCCGAGTATAGCCAGGAGAGCGACGGTTAACACTAATCTAACATTAAATTCTGATAACCTCAAGACAGCATAAATCACTACCATCGCAAACATACCTCCAACTGCAAGGCCTAAGGCCCAACCGCTGGTGGTCTGCGAGCTACCCGAACGAACTCTATTCCGTCGCAATATAAAATGAGCAATAATCGAAGCAATCAAACATAACAATATGAGATTAAGTGGGTTAACGACAGTATCATTTGTTGCTTCAAATTCAATGTTTGGAATAATAACCTGTGTGTATATCTGTGAACCATAAATTCCGCCTAGTAGTATACCCCAGAAAACATTAGACCATGCGGTTGGCAAATCGTAAAACCCGGAATATCGAGTCATCACACCTCGCCACCCTAGGGTCATTCCGATTAAGGCTGAAACGCTTGAGATTTGGAACAATAACAAATCTGAAGCCATGATTCGGCCGCAATTGTCGTAGTTCATCAAACCGTAGTATGATTTATCGATAATCCGTCGAATTCAAAGAGTTTGAACTGTGAGCCGCATTCATGGCACGCCTGCTGTTGTTTGGTGGTAAAGGCGGTGTAGGTAAAACCACCACCTCAACTGCAACTGCTATACATCTAGCCGATTGCGGTTTGAAGGTCTTGTTAGTTTCAAGTGACCCTGCTCACTCGACATCAGACTCACTAGGTGTAGATATTGGAACTGAGCCTACTCCAATACCCGGTGTCGAAGGTCTCTACGGGCTTGAGATGGATCCTGAAGCGAAACTATCCAGTCTGCTACCAAAATTGGGCACTATGGTCGATGGCATGAATTCGAGTGGTGGCATGAGTGGCTTGGGCGGTCTTGGCGGACTCGGAATGATGCTTGATCCATCAGCAAAAGATGAGTTTGAGGAGATAAAATCAGACGTAAAAACTTCTGAGATGATTCTTCCAGGGTTAGATGAAGCACTTGCATTCGATGAACTACTGAAACACGTCGAAGATCCTAACTGGGACGTTATCGTTTTTGACACCGCTCCAACAGGTCACACACTGAGATTTCTCTCATTGCCGGAGATTATTGAAGCATGGTCAGGACGACTTATTCGGTTAATGCGTGTCTCGGGTGGTATTCGCTCAATGCTTTTCGGACGCAAGGAGAGTGAGGAGATGAAGTTAGAACTTGAGCGCTTTAGGAACCGAGTGTTGCATGTTCGTCGGGTGTTAAGTGATGCTGAATTAACATCCTTCACACTGGTAACCATACCTGAAAAAATGGGTGTGAACGAGACCTTGCGCGCTTACCAATCCTTGATTGATTATCAATTGCCAGTTAGTTCCTGCATAGTTAACAGAGTAACACCAAAATTTGACCACCCATTTTTAGAAAAACGTCGTAGCGCAGAATTAGGCAGAATAAGCGAATTAGAGGATGGTTTACCCGACGTAGAAGTCAGTTCTATAGAACTACTTGATCAAGAGGTAGTCGGACTAGATAAGTTACGCATGATTGGTAATAATTTGTATGGTGATGCAATCGAAGTCCCGGCTAACCTCGGACCCCATGAAATCGGTGATGTAGTAAAGCATAGTATTCATCGAGGAATGTATCGTGAATCAACAAACGAGGTTGAATCCATTTTTCTTCACTTTCCCGGAATAAATCGTGAGGAATTATCTCTAAGAAGTGATGAGGGAGTATTATTTGTCGGGCTAAACGGTAGAGAGCGAGCAATAACAACCAGTGTTCCGGTAAAAGCTAGCCAAGTTGGGGCAAAACTTGAAGGCGACGTGCTTAGGTTGAACATACCGCTCAAGGGATGATTTCAAAGAGTAAAACAGGAACGGGATGTCATGGCACTAGAGGGTTTATCACGAGGTATCTTTCGCTCTCTAGGGTTTTTGAAAAACCGTCGAAAACTAGACGAAGACGAATTACGAGATATGACACGTAGCCTAAGGCGTGCGTTACAAGAAGCTGATTTCAACGTGCGCCAAACTAAGGAAATAGTCGAGAGGATGGAGAACCGATTACGCGAAGAAGAACCAAGGCCTGGATTGACACTACAAACCCATGCGATGAATATCCTGTACACCGAACTTGTTAGGATATTGGGCCCAGCCCACCAATTTCAACCAAGGGGGGCGACCCTACTGCTGGTCGGTTTATATGGGCAGGGAAAAACCACCACAACCGCAAAATTAGCTGAATGGTACCGAAAGAAGCACGGTTTGCGAGTTGCCGTTATTGAAGCGGACGTACACCGGCCCGGTGCTTACGCGCAACTATCGCAATTATTGGAGGACACAACCATACAGGTCTATGGAGAACCAGACAATAAAGACGCAGCGCTGATAGTGAGAAATGGACTTGCAGAATGCGCTGCAGCAGATTTAGTCATCGTTGATACTGCAGGTCGACATCAACTCGATGAGGAACTAGTTACGGAATTAGAAAACATTGCGTCATTGACAAGAGCGACAGAACGGTGGTTAGTAATCGATGCACAGGTAGGTCAGGCTGCTGGACCAGTTGCCGCTTCATTCCACCAGTTAGCTGGCGTTACCGGCATTGTAGTTACCAAACTGGATGGTACTGCACGTGGTGGAGGGGCGCTTTCTGCAGTTGCAGCAACTGGGGCGCCGATCGTTCACATCGGTGTGGGTGAGAAAGTAACTGACCTGGAAAAGTTTGAATCTGATCGATTTATCTCTCGATTACTTGGAATGGGTGATATCCAAGGACTGATTGATCTTGCTCCAGAAGATTTGGATGAGGAAGAAGCCATGCGTTTAACTCAACGCATGATGAGTGGCAGATTTACCTTGAATGACATGTATAAGCAGATGGAAATGATGTCTAAAGTCGGGACTATCGATAAACTAATGTCCTTTTTACCTGGCAATATGTTGGGTGGATTGGGAGGAATGTCTAAAGGTCAAAAGCAACAAATGCAGTCTAACCTTGACCGGTACCGTACCATAATGGATAG
>DAUW01000002.1:0-16793 GCA_002505355.1 Euryarchaeota archaeon UBA229
ATTCGAATGCAAGGTTCATTTATATTGCGAGGCGATGATATTGATACTTTGTTGCAGATTTTTTGTATTGGTAAAATTGATGTCTATTTCGGGGTAGTTTCCTTCTTTAATTATCTGAATCATATTATTAGCAACTCTAGATATTTCATCAACAATGGTTATTGAGGCCATTTTTGCCGAACGAGACATTGGATTAAGGTCAACGACAATTACGGTTTTCCCCATTTCAGTTAATGCCTCACAGCGATCTCCATCCTCAAGAGGTACCATTATCACGTCACTAGTGAGAATCCCATCAACACAACAATTTGCCCTAGGGCCCTCAAGATTGGGGATTTTACCGTCTGGATTCTCACCCAGAATTGTCGTGTTTAGGTTATGCTCGTGTTTTATTGCCGTGAGATAATCCATCAATCCTGAAATACGTTCTTTTGTGCGGTAGAAAATGTTGATTTCGACTGGGCAATTTAGTGCTTCAGCAATTTGCATTAGTTCCTTTCCTGCCAGTGCTGCTGTGTTACCATTTATGGTGATTATTGGGCGTTTAGCCGCCAGTAAATGAGCCAGAGCATTCTTTGTTGCCGCCATTGCATTAGCGGTTGTGACCTCCCCCAACAGGTAATCAAAAGCCTCACCCCTGCCGTGGGCAATCATCGCACTATCTGCGAGTAATCCACGATTTGCTGCGACCTCAAGTTTATGACGGCTGAGCAACGAATGGTATCTTGGATGGCTTGGGTCAGCCGTGAATCGTCCCATTCAATCACCCATTATCATGGTGATATCTAACGGTGCAACACCACGGTTTATTGCGCTGGTCGATATGACATCAACACCACATTCAAACCAATCATCAAGTTTGTCGAAAGTAATGTTACCACTTGCTTCTAAAAGCACGGCGCTTCTAAGTCCCATGTCGCTTAACTGGCCGACGACATCTTTACACCTACCGGGGCCAAAATTATCGAGCATTATTACTAAGTCTGCACCCGAGTCACCGTGTGTTTGTTGCCAAACTGCGGCTGCAGTCAAAGCCTCTTTTTCGTTGCGGACTTCTATTTCAACAAACGAGGCAACAGAATCTAGTTGCAGTGCTTGTATGAATTCGGCAATTTTTTGGTCGTTAGTCAAGCCATCTTTACCCATCGCCATCAAGTCATTTTCTTTGATCATCAGGGCGTCAGTTCGGCTAAGCCGATGAGTTAACCCTCCACCAAGATGTACTGCCCACTTATCGAGTAGACCCCATGTTGTCTTCCTAGTACAGGCGATTTGTTTTGCCGCTTTGCTAGCCCATTTCTTGGTTTCTGTCGCAATACCAGAAAGGTTACCAATAATGTTTAGGATACTTCTTTCAAACAGCAAGATGGTTTCTTTACAGCCCCTCAGTTCTGCAATCTCTTCTCCCTCAGACACTTTTTTGCCATCCGAAGCTCGCCAACTGATCTGCACCGATGGGGCCCATATTTGGATTAAATGATCAATCATTGCAGTTCCCGCAATAATTCCATTTCCCTTAGCAATGATAACGGCACCAACTTGTTCAGTGGAGCCAAACATCGGATTGTCGATTCCGTCGTCTGCGAGGATCGCACTTACCCACCGGTCCATGCTTGTAAGCAGCATTCGTGTAACTCCTTCTTCAGCAGTCCACAACAGATGACCTCTGTCGTGTGGCAGCGTTGAACCCCCGGCCATAGCCAACCTAAGGACAACTTGACTTTGAATTACCCCACATTTTGCACAATAATTTGTTATTTGTACAAGACAATTGAAATCAGTTGTATAGAACGCAAGGCTATGGAGAAGGAGTATGGTTCACATGTTGGGGGCCATATAACGCTATTTTTCACGGTTGAAAAAGATGGGCGATTGCTACGTAATCAGGGTAGCAGAGGCGTTGGTATAAATATCGAACACGGGGTAAGGGTAGAGTTATCGGTAAAGGATACTGAAGGCGATGTCCACGACAGCATCATCAAAGTATTTGATTTTCATAATCAAGAAATGTTAGGCGCTGGAAGCTTTTATTCTGGATTAATCGAAGAGCTTGTATACGCTAGACTCGTAGACAAATCCCCTTCGTTTGATATTTCGGTATTTCTTGAATTGCCGACTAGTCAAGGATTTGGTATGTCAGCAGCAGGATTAATCGCCGTTGCACTGGCACTGCGAAGCTTTTCAAAAAGAGGTGCAATAGACCAATATTACCGGATTTGCCACAGGATAGAGCGGCAGAAGGGGTCAGGATTGGGAGATGTTCTGGGCATTTTTGCTGGCGGAGTAGAGATAAGACTCCAACCGGGCGCACCTGGTGCTTCAGGCAGAAGTCTTGGTTTCAAATGTAAACAACCGATAATTTTAGTTTGGCAGCCTGAAGAAGCTCGTCATACCTCATCATATATCGACGATCCGACATGGGAAGTGAAAATATCCAAAGCAGGACATAAAGCATTGAACAATATCAAATCTGGCCCATGGGACCATTCACGGTGGGACGATATTCTCGAACAGTCAAGTAAATTCTGTCAAGAGTCAGAGTTGGTATTGGAGGACGAGAGAGAAGAACTCCTCGACACAGTTATGTCAACCGTTCGATCGGTTGACTTACAATCACATATTAGGATTAGGCTCTGTATGCTGGGAACTTCCTGCGTCATCCTACCAAGGAAATTAGATCGAATCCTGTCAGAACAGGAATTATCTTCTCTATCAAAAGAGCTCACTGCCCAGGGACTAGCCTCAATAGTAACCGGTATTGATTACCAGAATTAAGCCATTCTAGATAGATCTAGCACTCCAGCATCCAACATCAGGCAACCGGGAATAAACAGGTTCTCACTGAACCCGTGACGGTAAACAACCGCCCCACTCCCCCACTCATCGATATATCTTGACATTTGTTTTGTCATCTTTTTTCGCTGGAATGACACATCTGCTCCATAGAAGTGCTTTGCGTCAATCCACGCGACTGGTTGTCCGTTTATCTCAACATGATCGAGGAATAAAATATCTGGCGTGTTAATAGGTCGACCATGCTCTATCCTTTGCTCAGAGACCATTTCATTTTGTCGCCTAAGATTTACTCCTCTTGATTCAAACCAATCCGCTAAAACCTCCTCAAACAAATCTGCTCTAGTATGGGTTTCTGACTGGTCTACATTTGACACTCGATCTGCAGCTTCGGCTTTTTCAAACTCATCGCGTTCTCTTTGCTTCATTTTTGTCGGATCTCTTAGGCACTCCTTGATTCTAGATTTCGACCACCGCTTCTCACCTAGAATGATGCGAAAAATATTCATTGGAGGGAAATCAAATCGCTTTGATAGATCAACAACGCTAACGCCTTCATTGTATAATCTGAATAATGCCTTAGCCCTTGACTTCAACCTTCCATGGCTGTATACAGTCTTTTGTTGCAGGAGTGCCGATCGAAGTGACAATGCCTGATCAAGGTTCATATTTTTGCCGTCAACAAACTTGGCGATTTCATCAACGCGGCCGTCCTCAAGCCAGCCAAACTCACCCTTTCTGATGACAAATTTAGCTAGGTTTTCCTCATCTTTCAAGGGTACTGGTTGGGTTTTCCATTCAAAGGAGTGTTTAGCAGGCGGAGGGGTTTCCGTCGGGAATCCCATAGGTCTGTCTTGTCTGTCAAATCGTTCATTCGCCTTTTTCTCGACTTCTTCGATATACGATTTGCTTCTTTCAAGCAAAATTGACTTTCTAGTATTGCCATAGCGTTTGGAGCGTGACCGGTTTTGTGACCGAGTTTTTTTGCGTGGTTTCTCGGTTGTCACATAATGTTGACATCAGTGGCATCATTTGAACTATCGCATGCAGAGCAATGGATTCATTAAATTTCATTGAAGTCGTCTTTGAATCGATGTATGCCGTTTTCCGTTAAATCCTGAAAGATTTGCTTGGTAATTTGGATAGCTAACTTGTTGCCAAAGCCAAGTAACTTACTCAGTTTGGAAACTTCCCACCACGCAGAGCATTCAATCCCGCCTTCCTTATCGTGAACAATGGTGATGTCAATTTCAAGATTTTTGATGGCTAGTGCAGATGTGCGACCATTAATCTTCTGACCATGCCACAGTAGAATTACCTGGCAAAAGTTTGGCTGTTGGCCGTGATTTATAGCCTTAATTGACCACATGTCCTCAACTAATTGTTGCGCAACTACTCTGTGCAGATCAATCCGCTGATTTACCGATAGCATACCACGTTTCTCTGATAAAATTCGGTTAGCGAATTTATTCCACATTGGCCAATAGTTCAGGTTTAGCAGGTTGGTTTTGATAATCTCCAACTGCTCAATTGCGGTCTTCTTCCGCAATACCATATTTGGTTTTTGCATGATTACCACATTCATGCGAATACAATACTAGGGTTAAGCGGCAGCGCTGAGTTTTCTCTTCCATCTTTTCCAAGATAGTTTTCTGCGGAGACAACCTCTACTTCACTAAGATTAAGCTCATCAGCAATGAATGCCGCTCTCTCGGTTAAGATTTCTAGTTCATCAATCTCGTCAAGAATTAGTGACTTTGCCTTATCATCCCACTTGAAAACCTGCGCAATCATTCGTTTATTCCAAAAATTCATGACTTCCGCAATGTTATTTTGGTTAACAAAACTCATCTGTTTCAACTGTTGAGCAAATTGCTTCACGTTACCTCCTTCATTGAGGTATTCTATCGCAGATCTTGATAACAGACTTTTCCACTCTGGCGAAATTATCAGAGTTAATTTTTTGGCATTATCACCTAGGTGTTTCTGTGCAATGGTTTTGACCTTGCGCGCATTTTCAAGCACGCCACGCATGATGTACTCACAGTCAAGAATTGCTTCATCAGTCGTTGATGGCATCGCTAATGCTTTCATTTCGGAGGCTGAAACCAGATCTTGCATACCTAGACACCTTCCCCATTCTTCAGCTAGGTGCGGCGTACTAACGGAGATAAGGTAGGTCCAAGATTCTAGTACACTCTTACCAATTTCAGCGTTATCGCCACCTCTCCTGGTATACCAATTGATATCCTTTATTAGTTCATAGTGGGATATTTCCACTGCTCTGCGAAGGTCGTATTTGTCCATAGCTTGGTGGAATTCCCCTACCCTTTGCTTCAACCTAGCAATCATCCACTGGTCGATTTCTGCTGGGTTATTACCCCAATTTAGTACAGTCTCAGGAATTGTTCTGAGTTGCAACATGACGCGGTAATTTGCTTCTAGCGCAGTATCTGACCAATCCATTCCAGCGGTAGGGTTAGCAGCAAACAGAATGAACAGGCGTACCGTATCGGCTCCATACTTTGCAATCATTTCTTCCGGCGAGACCGTGTTTCCTAATGACTTACTCATCTTGGCAGACCTCATTGCTAGAACATCTCCACATTGTGGGCATGGTGCGCCAATATGGTCGACACTCAACGTAATAGCGCAGGATTCACACCATGGGGCTGCTTTGTTTACCATGCCTTGGCACAGCAGTTCGTTAAACGGTTCATCTACCGAGTGGAGGCCTAAATCTCTCAATGCTTTCGTCCAGAATCTAGCGTATATTAGGTGCATTTGTGCATGTTCAATACCGCCGCAATAGAAGTCAACATTCATCCAATGGTCAGCAATGTCCTTGGAAAAACAGACCTCATTATTTCTCGCATCAGTAAAGCGAAGGAAATACCAAGAAGAATCTACGAATGTATCCATAGTATCCGTTTCTCTTCTTGCATCTTTACCGCATTTCGGGCACTTTACATTCATAAATTCCGCAGAAGTCTCAAGGGGATTTCCTTGACCAAATACTATATCGCGTGGCAATTCTACTGGAAGATCCTCCTCGGGAACCGCAACCGCCCCACACTCATCACAGTGAATAATAGGAATCGGAGTACCCCAATAGCGTTGCCTAGAGATTAACCACGGGCGGATTTTCCAGTTGAGTTTTCTTTCACCTTTGCCCTGCTCGATAAGTTCGTCAATTACCGCAGTTATGGCTTGTTCACCGTGCAAACCGTCGAATTTTTCTTCCCCGGTATTGACCATCCAGCCATAGTCTGTCTCGGCCTTGGTTAACTCAGCAGTTGGGTCTCCATCTTCACTCATTACCAGTGCTCGTTTGATTGGGATGGAGAATTTTTGAGCAAAATCAAAATCTCGTTCATCGTGTGCTGGGACCGCCATAACCGCACCAGTACCGTAAGAAGCAATAACAAAGTTACCGCTCCAAATCGGAATCTTTTCACCAGATAGTGGGTTGATTGCGTTTCTTCCTAGCGGCACTCCCTGCTTTTTGTTCATATTTTTAATACGATCAAATTCCGCCATAACGGATACTTCATCATGTAATTGTTGCCATGCTGACTCATATTCAGTGCCATTGACCAATTCTCTAGCCAGTGGATGTTCCGGTGCTAATGTGATGAATGTAGCTCCAAACAAGGTGTCTGGACGGGTAGTGAAAACAGTAATTGTCTTGTCTGAGCCCTCAATTTCAAAGATTATTTCGGCGCCTTCAGAACGTCCCAACCAATCCTTCTGCATGGCTGCAACATTTTCCGGGAATTGAATGCTGTCTAAACCGTCAACAAGCTCTTGCGCATACTTTGGAATGTCCAGGAACCATTGACTCATTTCTCTTTGAATTACTGGGCCATTACATCGCCAACATCTGCCTGCTTTGACCTGCTCATTAGCTAAGACAGTGTTACAGGGATTACACCAGTTGACAGGGGCAAATTCCTGGAAAGCTAATCCACTTTCGTAGAACTTGGTGAAGAACCATTGGTTCCATTTGTAGTAGTTTGGATCGTGACTCTTTACCATTCTATTCCAATCATAGGAAAACCCCATACGCTTAATCTGCTGGGTAATAGACGCCATATTCTTTTCAGTAATATCATGTGGGTGCCCTCCTTCCTTTATTGCCGCATTTTCTGCAGGCATACCAAATGAATCAAATCCCATTGGGTACAGAACGTCGAACCCCATCATTCTCTTGTAGCGAGCGACTGCGTCACCTATGGAATAATTTCTAACATGCCCCATGTGCATCTTGCCAGATGGGTAAGGGTACATCTCTAGACAATAGAATGATGGTTTGTCGTCAGATATTTTGGCCACAAAGATATTGTCATCATCCCACCTTTGCTGCCAATAATCCTCATCAACACTTTGGATGTTGTAACTCAATAGTCCACCTCCTTGCCGCTACAAACTAACCCAGTATCGGATGCCATTTCAAACCCACTATTCAAGAACCTAATTTAGCTAGGATTTTCATGGCACGTAGAATTGAGGTAAAGTCTCCTTCGAGGATTGATTTAGCCGGTGGCTGGACAGATGTTCCAACCTATTGTAGCAGTAAGACCGGTGAAGTAGTCAACATTGCCATAAATCGATATGTTAGGTCTGAGATGATTATTGATGATGAACGTAAGATTTCACTTTCCTATTCAACAGATATGCCAACAGGTTCGGGTCTAGGTACCAGCGGAGCGATGAATGTGGGGTTGGTTGCAACAATTTCCAACAACCAACAACCGATCCTAAAAACCGCTGAAATTGCTTACCAATTCGAAGCCCTGCTGGGTAATACAGGCGGTCGTCAAGACCAGTGGGCTAGTGCCTTAGGGGGCATAAATCACTTGACATTTAGTGGTGACAATGTAGCGGTCCAACCGTTGACTATATCAACAGAATTTTCCACATGGCTTGAGCAGCATCTGCTGTTATTCAATAGCCACATAACACACGTCTCGGGTGATTTACATGCTAATGTTTGGGAGCGTTTTTCGGAGGGCGATAGCGACATAATTCACGCTCTCGATACCATTCGTGAGGCGGGGCTGTTAATGGCAAAGGGAATTGCTACAGAGTCAAAGGATGATGTTATCAAGGCCATGAACCTGAATTCTGCAGGGGTCGACATCCTCGGTTTGGAATTACACCAGCCTTTCCGAGAACAGTTGGACATTCTTACTGGCTCGGGTAAGGTTAGGGCTTGGAAGGCGATGGGTGCAGGTGGCGGTGGAGTTGTCGGGATGATTATATCACAGTCAACATTACGTAACGAATTAATTCAAGATTTAACCAATTATGGTTGGTCACACATTGCTTGGCAGATTGATTACGGTGGCGTAGTAAGAACAGAAATCAATCTCTAACTTTTAGATATTCAATATCGGTCTCTAGCAAAAACAACGCCTCTTTTGTCAGTTTATATCGGTTTTTAATTCCCATTTTGCGCTTCTCCACTAAGCCGTATTTTTGCAAGGTTCTTAGATGGTGCGAAATAAGCTGTTGACTCTTTTCTAGTTTGTACGCTAATTCAGCTTGGGTAGGAAACTCGCCTAATTGATGCTCATCGTCGAGTATTGTCAAAATCTTACCCTGCAAACTTCTTGGATCCGGTGATAGTGGTGGCACCGGTAAATCATCGGGGTTCATACCTGGATATAGTGAGTTATTCAACGGGTAATAGCGAACAAATCTGCCATCATTGATTCGCCATATTAATTCTTGATTTTCTAGTAAGCGAAGGTGATGGGTAATTTGGCCATTACTCATGCCCAGTGCCGCCATTAAAGCCCTAAAGTGGCAACCCGGGTTGGCGGTGAGGTAACCGATGAGCCTTCCTCGCTGGAATTTCCCATCAGAAGTCTCATGGGTTTTGCCAACCAACGCCAGCATCCATAAGCCAGCAGATGTTACAGGAATGCGCAAGCTTTCTGTATTGGAAATAACAGCCAATAGGGCAATTAGTATCGAAGAACTAGCAACACCGACAACAGTCACTTGCGTTATGCTAATTGAGTTAGTAATCTCATCATTCTTTGACACCAAGTTTTCTTGTTCTGCATGAGGATTTTCTTCAACAAAAACCTCAGTTATTGTAATAACCGGCAGCCCAAATTGTGAGCATAGATTATCCTCTAACTGAGTTTCCTGGACTGAATATTCTCCGTACCAGCCAATTTTTGGAGACCAGACTGAATCTACGCTGTCTTGGTGCAGAATGTAGGCCGAATTTGGCGCACTAATCATCCAGCATTCACCGTTATCAACCTCAATTAAATCCCAAGTACCGGAAACTAAGTATGTTGCTTCTACAACTTCAGTAGCACTATTAGATTGCATAAGTATACTTTCAGTGTGAATAGAAGTGTATTCAAAGTTCACTTTATGGTTGACGTTGATCGATTCCAATAACACTGATTCTTGTGGCAAGTTAATTTTATGCTCAATCAGATAAACACCATCTGGCGGTGTGAAGAAATTTCCACTATTGTAATCGCAAAATTCCTCGTGGAGATTTGTCATCTCATTAGATTCAAAAACGACATCGATAATTACTGTGCAATCGGCAAATACCCTAATATTCTGGTCAGCACTAACTCTTACTGTAGTATACAATGAATTGTCAATCATGTTATTCTCTACAGCAATTTCGATATTGTTTCTGTTACACTCTACAGAATCATTGGGAATACTTTGGAAAAAGTCGACCGTGGAGAATTGCTCACTTTCCAATATGACGGTGTATCTACCAAAGTCAGTCAAGCAATTATCTTGGTTAAGTAAATCCCATTGGTAGACTGCAACTTGATCATCGTCGCCGACAGTTTGGGTTGTTTCGGCGTAAGTATCACAGAAATCAATAACCTCATTCTTGACAATCTCACCATAATCATCTACGATAAACAGATTCATGTCACAATCAGTTATTTCTGCGGTATCAAAATTACCGGGTTGGGCAAGAATCGATACATATGGATTTGCTACTTCATTAACCAGTTCATAATCAATTAATTCAATGTCTGGTTTTGTTGTCTGTGGGTCGGCACTAGGATCTAATTCTGGTGATTGTTGTAATTTGAGTTGATGCTTTTGGCTGTCTCCGAGGAATGAAAACTCAATGGCATTTGTTCCGTCAAACCAAGCAGAATCTAATACATAATACCCTGAATAAAAGTTCTCATACGGGTGCAAAATTCTTGTATTTTCTAGGCAACCATCAAAGATGTGCCTTTGTAAGTCATTTTCTAATATAATGGTACAATCATGACCATTCAAATCAATCTTTTCAGAGGTAGGATTGTGAATAAAAGTTTGCAAAAGATAAGCAGAGGAGTATTCGCTAGAAATATCCACTAGATTGTATCGTAACGCAATTTCGTTCGGCAAAGTGGTATTTGCATAGTACTCGAATGTTGTCGTATCGGTAATCTCTAATGTACTGTGAGTAATCACTACTTGGTATTGTCCCGAGGCGATGTCAAGCCCCGTATTATCGACAAAATCCCAGTCATGAGGCATTAACCGAATATATTCTTCCTGCGTTATCTCGATTGATTGCAGTTGATTTCGACATTTTGCTGCCGATGAGAAAATGTGTACCTCATCTGCGTCATATATGTCGAACACGTAATCGCAAGAAGGGTTGTTGTCGATTTGCTGTGTCGATGAGGGATTATACAAACTCGGTAGTAGATTTAGGGTATCACCTGCAAGGTAGTAATCGTTTAATTGATTTGTATGTATCTCGATATCAACCGAGTCAGTTGATTCTGCATTTGAGTGAGGGATGGCTGAAAAAATAACCAACCCGGCGAGGAGGGCAATAACTAATCTTCCTCGCCCCGCCATGGTACACAGTATGACTCATCATTTGAAAGGGCAGCGGTCGATAGGTCATTAGAGGCGGGTATAGTGTCAAATCCGAGTTTAGTTCTTGAGACAGACAAACTTTTGCTGTTTCAGCAGGAGTTAGGTGAGTGGGACAACCTAAACCATCTCATAATCTGTAAATCATCTAGTCAAGCCTGTATAATCGACCCGTTTGATGGCCAATATTGGTATGATTTCTGTCAGAAACAAGGAGTAACATTGACTGATATTTGGCTCACCCACACACACTGGGACCACATCAAGGGCGTCAGCGAACTATTCAGTATTCTAGGCAATAGCCTCAATTTAAGATGTCATAATTTAGAACAGGAACGCGGCTATCAATCTAACCATGCAACATGGTGGGACCATGACGAATTCTCCGTCACGAAGGAAACATTTGGAGCACTCGAATTTTCAATATATTGTACTCCCGGGCACACTCCCGGGCACGTTACAGTTATTGGAAACGGACTCGTAATCACCGGAGATTGCTTATTTTTGGGCAGCTGCGGGAGAACCGATCTGTTTGGCGGTGATCCAGAACAACAGAGAAAATCTGTTATTTACCTCAAGGAAATCCTGCAGTCGTTGACCGGTAATTATGTTGTTCTGCCTGGTCATCGATACGAACTAAGCGATGGATCAAAACCAACATACTCACAGCTAGGGGATTTTCTTCAGGTAAATCAAGCGATTAACACAGCACACGACAAATCATTGTGGGATCAGCTACCATTTTTGGCATTTGACGACAATATGGCTGAGCAAGCAAGACGTCAGCGTGCCAAGCAATCATAAAATATCATCTAAATCAAACATAGTCGGAATCGCTGCATCTTTTTCCTGTTGTTGTTTAATCTCAAACTGTTTCCATTGTGGTAATTCAGCAGGATTTTCGCCAATCCAACCCAGTTCTCTAGCTTCGTCCAACTGTCCGTTTGCGACGTAGTAGTCTATCCACGCAGTACGTCTTTCATCTTCCTCAGAAAAGGCGGAGTTGATCATTGCTTCGTCTAATTTTTCTTGTCTGGCCCTATTTTTGGCTATTGTCTTGGAAAACTGAGCGACAATAATTACTGACAATAAAACAACTATTGCGATTCCCAAGTAAATCAATGTGGGTTCGCCGCTTTCTGCCGTCGAGTCAATCTCACTACCATCAACTTGTTGTGGTTCGGTTATTTGGCAAACCACTGAACCGATTCGACCTTCGTAGATTTCTGGGTCGTACGGGCATGGGTCGGAAGTATCACTCATGCCATCGTTATCGGAGTCCAAGCAACCGAATAAGTCTCTATATGATGTTCCCGGTTCTCTCTGGCAATCATCAGGTTGGTATGCACCGCTAGTGAAATTATCACCATAACCATCGCCATCTAGGTCGCTCCACTGGGTTACTTCAAGGGGGAAATCATCGCTAATATTGTCACCATAACCATCGCCATCTTGATCACTCCATTCATCGGGCATTAGCGCAAATGCATCACCTCTCTGAACTCTGATCTCGATTATTCTTTCCGGGTTGTCAATATCTTCTTGGTATGAAATAGTCCATAGGTAATTGTCACCATATCCGTCACCATCGGTGTCTTTCCATTGTTCTCCATCTTCCGGGAACTCATCATCAACGTCCGCCCAGCCATCATTATCGGTGTCCAAACATCCATAGCGATTGTTTTCATTTGAGGTGCCAAAGGTTGCTGGACAATCATCTCCCCCTGGTTTGTTTACTTCGTCACCGTAACCATCGCCATCACTATCTGCCCATTGGAGTGGATTTTGTGGGAATGCATCCTCGGGGTCAACGAAGCCGTCTCCATCGGTATCTGGACAGCCTCTGGATATTGGATTGGCTGAATTGCCTGCTTGAGTTGGACAGATGTCGCCGTTCACAGCTCCAGTACCGTTATTGTCACCGTAGCCATCGCCATCAAAATCTGACCATTGAGTCGAATCGAATTTAAATGCATCACCATTGTTACCAGCAGCGTTGTCTCCATAACCATCACCATCGGTATCTTTGCACTGAGTAGGGTCGTCCGGGAAAACGTCAGGGTTGAGGCCTGACTGGTTGTCACCACCACAATCTAGGGAATCACCGTCTCGGTTTTCCCATTGCGAAGAATCATTGGGGAATGGGTCCCCTTGGTCTGAGTAACCATCCCCGTCAGTGTCTAAGCAACCTACTCGATCTATTGTTGATGAACCAGCTTCGTTAGGGCATTCATCGGGTAGGTTACCGTCTTGATTATCGCCGAAACCGTCTCCGTCCCTGTCGCACCATTGTGTGGGGTCAAGCGGCAAACCGTCAGCTTGGCAGTAACCGGTTGAAGAGACGGCACCCCAATTAGCAGTTGGGTCAGAATATGAATCACCATCAGTATCAGGGCATCCGTACCTGTCGGCTGTGGAGTTGCCGTAAACGTATGGACAGGCGTCGGCATCATCACCAACTTGGTTATCACCCCACCAATCTCCATCCGAATCCAGCCATTGGTAGTGGTTCAATGGGAATTGATCAACTTCAGTTGCTCCAGCGATTAAACTGCCCGGCCAAGTCGCTCCCCGGTATTCTTCCCATGATTGGTTGGCATAATTATCCCCCCAGCCATCGCTATCAGAATCATTCCATTGCGTTGGATTACTCGGAAAAGCGTCGCCTCGTTGATTGACATGATAGAAACTGTTGACTACCTCAAAGTAATATTCGTCACCGTAACCATCGCCATCACTATCGGCCCATTGTTCGGGGTCGTTTGGTGCCCAATCACCATCGTCTGACCAACCGTCACCATCGCTGTCAGGACAGCCATAACGATCAACAGTTGACGTCCCAAATAAATCTACACAGGCATCTGGTGTGGTTGCTGGGTCTGGATTATCGCCAAACCCGTCACCGTCAGTGTCATTCCACTGACTACCATCAGTCGGAAACGCATCAACTACTCCATCGCCTTGATCAGTTGTATTGTAGCCATCATTATCCTCATCAACATCGGCAACCCAGAAATAGACCCCTTCATCATTTCTCGTGTGTGAGGTTACAATTTTGCTGCCATCAGGATGCCATGAAACGCCATCGATTTGGCCACACTGGTTGTTATTTTGTGCACAATTATTCGGTCTGGGTCCCGAAAAAGCATCAACTAATTGCCCAGTATTTGTTTCATAGATTTTCGCTGTTGCACCATCGGCTAAGTACCAAAACAAACCAATGACAAATTTAGACCCGTCTGGTGAAAAATCTGCCGACGAGCATGAGGTGGTAGTTGGCACTTCCCATATTATTGGCCAAGAACTTCCATCATACTGGTGCACTTGTACTCTAGCGCCGTTTGATTCATAGGCTCCACACATGACAATATAGTTTCCATCGGGTGACCAGGCTATAGCATTGACAGAATCTGGTGGGGTAGAGATTGCTTCGACAGTATTACCAGTGCTTATCTCAGAAATATACCAATCTCCCTCACTCCCAACTGCGAGGAAATTCCCGTCAGGTGAGAATGCAGTATCATAGAACCTGTCCTCCCCCCCGGGATTTATCCCTGAACTGAAAAAGTTGCCAGTAGATACCTCTATCAAAGCAACAATTCCGTTAGTCCCGGAATTTGTGTTATCTCGAGCAATTGATACTGCTAATAGATCACTCCCTGGTGAAAATTCAAGGTCATATACTCGTTCATTACTACCGACGTTCACCGATATTGCACCGTACAAACTCGACATCGAATTTGCATCAAATATGTGCACTGTATCATCATCTACCCCAGCCGCCACGTAGTTACTATCCGGTGAGTATGCAACTGCGTGAACATCGGAACCCATGTCAGCAGATCGCAAGTTTACGAAGGTTGAGGAATTCCAAGTACGAATAAAATTGTCATCTGAGCCAGTTACCAGTGAATATCCATCTCCGGAATATTCGACATCATTATAATTCTGATTCGAACTTAGTATTTGTTCGGTTTCAAAATTTGGGTTGGGTGTTGTCCAGGGGTCATTGATATCAGAGGTCCCATCGTTATCATAATCGGGACATCCTGTTCTGTCGACGGTTGACGTACCAGAAGACCAAATACAGTCATCGGTTGAATCGCTTACACCATCCCCGTCTGAGTCCGCTGATACAGTCATTGGAATTATGCTCAAAACCAACAAGGCAATGATTGTTAGAACCCCGCCTTTAGAACCCATGGTCTTCGGATTGATGGCTCAATAAAGGTATTATGGTTAAATTGCTCTCACAGGGTCGCAGCAATCACCCAAAATCGCTTATTATGGAAAAATCTCGCGAGGTTGTGAGCGCAGGTATTTCCCGAGTCAATGTTCCTGTTCAAGACCGCGTCATGCTTCATTTGTTTGAGAATGACGAACAGGCCGATAGGTATCTTGTCGGGCCCGAGTTGACTAGGCCGGGGATTGCAGAATCATGCGCGCTTCATCCACCCAACGTTAGTAGAACAATGCGAGACTTGCTGAAGAAAAATTTGGTCTCTGAGCATACTCGCAATATCAAAGGTGACGATCGTCGACAAAAAACTTGGCAACTAACCGATGAGGGACGAGAGAAAGTTAGGGATGTGAAAAGAAAATTGTCAGATATACTCGTTGTCATTCGCGATAATAGTGGAGAATTACTTGAATTAGAGGCATCCAATGTACCAACAAGATTGGACGCAAATATTTCTTTACTGCAGGTGTTGATGCATGCCCAACATGAAGGAGTTCTAACCTACGGCGATATTAGATTCGGAGCTATTACGAAATCTGATGCAAAAGAGTCTGCATCACCACCCGGCCGATTGAAAGCACTGACAGGGGTTCATGCCACCTACAATAATCAGCCGCCAAAAACCCGGATAGTGCATGGCCGAAACGAACAACTCGAAACCTTAGACGATTGGTTCAAAGAACGCAAACCGTGTATGGTTGTTCATGGAATTGCTGGAATCGGGAAATCCACTCTTGTGGCACACTGGCTCCAAGAGCAAATGTCCGTCACGCCGAATCTGTCCGTTTGCTGGTATCCATGCCAGCCATGGGATACATCGCTTGGTATTGCCACAAGCTTACTTCACAGATTTGGCATTGATGAGTCGCATGATCCGTATAATCTAATTGAAACCTTGCCGCTTAATCCGGGTGGCCATGTTGATGTTGACATGCTAAGGAGACGATTACTAGCCTACCTCACCGACGCTGGGACTATTCGGGAACGATTCAAAAATGAATCAGGTGGGCCACCGCCATATTGGTTGATAGTTCTTGATGATGTTCATCATATCGAGGAAAACTCAGCCAAGTTGCTGGGGGCGATTCTTCAGATTTCGCAAAGTTCACCCTTGAGAATCATCATGATTTCGCGCAGCCGGCCCGCAGTATATGACCGTAGAGATGTCCACACTCGGGATTTAGTATCTGAATTATCATTGCAAGGGCTATCAAAAACCGAATTGGAGAATTGGCTCAAAGAACTGGAGATTTCAGAAGATATAGAATCCATTTATCAGAAAACCGGTGGTCATCCTTTAGCGTTAGAATTGTTTGAGTTATATGGTCAATCAGTTCACGTAGATTGGTTGCAGTTTATTGACGATGAAATTTTATTCAAACTACCAAACAATGAGCAACAATTGCTCTCAGCTTTGGCTAGTTGTGACAAGCCTCTGCCCTGGCAGGAGTTAGCAATCAAGTCTTCGTGGACGGGACCTCCACCCAAGTCGTTAATCTCTTATGGTATTCTTATCGAATTAGAAGATGGTATGTGGCTGCATGAAGCGCTTAGAGAACGGTTACTGCGCGACATCAGAGCGGTCTAGAAGTCTTCAGCAGTCATGTGCTGATCAATCCAGTTGAGTAAAGCAGGTTTCGGCATTGCACCGCTTTGTTTGCCAACTAGATTGCCATTGTGATACAAAAATAGTGCCGGGATTCCTCTGACTCCGAGTTTGCCAGCATTTGCTGGATTTGAGTCAGTATCAACCTTAGCGATTAGAATCTCTCTTTCACTGGCGACTTGTTCAAGAACCGGTGCAAGAGCTTTACATGGACCACACCATGGTGCCCAAAAATCAACAATAACAGGGATTGTTTTAGACTTTTCGATAACTTCA
>DAUW01000002.1:17053-24723 GCA_002505355.1 Euryarchaeota archaeon UBA229
ACATGGACCACACCATGGTGCCCAAAAATCTACTAAGACCCACTCGCTATCCTTGATTGAGTCTTGATACTCAGCATCACTTACTGACCTAACCTCTCCCATGCGCTCACTGATAATCCCTGCCACAGGACTATTATGATACTTTGTGCGACAAAAAATACAGTTTTGAACAAAATGCTCATGAGAATTAACCATCTGGATAAGACCGTTCAGACATGATAATCGCACCCAGTATCCTAACAGCAGACCTTTCCAATCTAGGTGAGTCTTGCAAAGCAGCAATCGATGCAGGGTTGGACAGGCTTCACCTAGACGTCATGGATGGTAACTTTGTGCCTAACATGACTTTTGGCCCACCAGTAATCAAATCTCTCAGAGAATATTTTCCATCTGATGTGATCTTCGATGCTCACCTAATGATAAACAACGCAGAGGAGTGCTATATGGATTATATCGATGCAGGCTGTGATCACATTTCTGTGCATGTTGAAGCAGTGGTTCACCTACATCGATTGGTTGTCGCGATTAAGGACGCAGGTGCTACAGTTGGAGTAGTACTCAATCCAGCAACGCCGTTGGAATCAATTGTTGAGATACTGCCAGAAATTGATTTAGTTCTAATTATGAGCGTCAATCCAGGTTTTGGTGGTCAATCATTTATTTCATCAGTTGAACAAAAAGTTAGACGTCTAAAGCAATTGATTGACAAGCAGGTTGCTGAGGGTGGCAGGCCAGTGCAGATTCAGATCGATGGTGGAATTAAAGCTCATAATATTGCTATGGTCGGCGAATGGGGAGTGACTAACTGCGTTGTTGGTTCAGGATTATTCAATGACCGCGGAACGGTAAAGGAAAACTTAGAAATTCTTCAAACAGCCCTTGAAATATAACTCAGCGAAGGTGGCAATGTGCGCATTCTCGTTGTGTCTTTACTGTACCCACTTCCAACTAACGTTGCCAGAGGGACATTTGTCAGCGATAATGTTGAGCTGTTGAGAACTTGCGGACACGAAGTAAAAGTTGTAAACCCACTGCCAAGGATGCTCAAGTATCAAGAGACAAGAAGGTCAACACTTACTGGCGTTGCCAAGGCGCCGACCTATTTTGAGCACGGTGAAGTCGAGGTTTTTGCCCCACGATTTTGGGGGTTGCCGGGGAATCCATATCCATCGATCACCTTGCGAAGTATGCGAAAAATAGCCAAGAAAGTACCGATGTGGCTTGGTGACTGGCAACCAGACGCAATAGTTTGTCACACTATTTGGCCGGTCGCAGAATTGGCCAACCGATTAGCCAAGCAGTGGCAAGTGCCGTGGTTGGCGGTCGTCCACGGACATGACTTTGATGTTGGATTGATGAATCCAAATACAAGTGGTCAAATTCTGCGACTGGCAAAAGAAGTTGATCAATTAGTCAGCGTGTCACAGCGGCTAGATGAGATTGCGCAATCAAATGGGGTCGAAAAACACGACGTCATCCGCTGTCACACTGCTGTTGAGGGGGAGTGGCTAACATCGCCAAAGCCCTGGCGCGGCCGTTGGCGAAAAGATAAGTTGGACATTTTATTCCCTGCCGACCCAAGGCGACCAGAAAAAAATCATTATCTTGCTCTCCAAGTCGGCGAAGAGTTAGAAAAACGCGGCTGGGTAGTCGGAGTCACAACTCTTCGACAACAACCCCGTAGTATTGTCTGGGATCGCATGTTGGTAGCTGACGCTACCGTAATCACTTCGACTAGGGAATCAGGGCCGTTAGTGGCGCGTGAATCTCTTGCCTGTGGCACCCCAGTTGTTTCTGTAAATGTCGGTGATGTAGCAGAGTATCTGCCTGAATTTTGTGTTGTTGAAAATTACGATGCAATCGAATTGGCTGATGCGGTCGAGCTTGCCTTGCAAAATGATTGGAGTGAGGGTTTCTCAGTGATAGAAAATTACTCGTCAGATTATGTTAAGACTCAGTGGCAGTCAGTGCTTTCCAGCCTCGCGGAGTAAACACGAAGAGTATCAACCCACTCAATAACAACGCTGAGTTTGAGATAAAGCCAAAACAGGTAATTGATGCCAGAATTAAACTAGAAACATATTCCACTGCCCGCTGCTTCACAATAATCCATAGTTTGGCGAGATGAATCGAGCACACCAGTAAAAATGCGGAACTTAGAGTTGAGGCTATTGCTGCCCCGTAGAGCCCTTTGGTGGTTGAGTTCGCCATTGAACCGATTAACAAAAACCCCATCGCAGTTGCGAAAATTACCACTACGCCAATGAATATGGTGAATTTCCATGGGTTTTCACCAGCCTGTAAAGCGGTGTAGCTCGGTGTTGCTAATAGGGTCAAACACCAGCCGACTAGTAAAATCATGAACAAATCAGTTGCTGAAGCACCAAGACTACCATCGGTATATTGTGTTGGAAACGCAACCGGAAGAAGGAATTGTATCAATATGGCGCCGCCAAATAATCCAACCGGCAGTAATCCAAAGCAAAGGTCGAGAGATTTCTCTATCGATTTGATAAATTTCTCCTCGTTGTGCCGTCGCTGTCCTAGTATCGGTAACAAAGCAGCACGCATTGCTTGAGGCACAACTAAGCCAGCCAACCAGGCAATCTGTGCGACATGAAATAATGCTGCTGCCTCAACTCCAATCGAGCCAGCAACAATGAATTTCTCAATGCGGATTACGTAAGGCAAAATCCCTAATGTAATGGCGAATGGTAGCGATTCGAGAATTAATGCTCTATTATCAATCCAGCACTCGCCTAGTTTTGTCCAACCATCATTGTCAACGGAGCGTAATACTTGTCGTGCAAAGAGTAGGGATGATAATAATCCAATAATTGCCCCTAACATAAAAGCAATGGCATACAACTCAACGCTTGTGCTGCCAACGAAATACAATGTGAGGTACCCAGTCATGGAAACTAGCCTTTCAATAACTTTAGTCCATGCCTCGATCCAGGCAAATCCTGCAGCTCGTAAGCCCGATCGTGGGGCATAAGAGAAAATGTGAGCCAAAGCGACTAGCATGCAAGTTGCCAATAACGGTAGCAAATCTTGCCAACCATCGACAAGCATCACAACCCCAATAACAGCGACTGCAACAAACGGCAGTACACACATTGCCTGTATCCGATATATGCGCCAAATTGCTGGCCAGATTTTGCTGACCGAGTTTGCCCCATCCCGAGTTAATATAGTTGGCAGCCCTAAGTCAATAACTAGGAATGCAGTTGCAAAAACGTCAAGGGCGATAATAAAGATACCATAATCCTCGGTAATTAATGCCCTAGTCAAAACCACTTGTCCAATTAGGGCAAGGAAAACAGCAGTAATATCGGCGCCGATAAGCCAACTTGAATCTCTGCCCATGTTTAAATCACGACCAGTTGTATGCGTCGCTGACTCACCCATATGCTCGCCATAACCTAATTCATTTCAAGCATCCTCCAAACCACATGTTCAAATGATTGTTTTGTGAGGCGTTATCGAGGTGCGAGCATGGTTGAGGCCAGTTGGATAGAGTCTGAAGTACTCAAAGCAGTTCCTAATGCTGTTGTTGAAGTAATCGATTTACACAATTCGGGCGACCACTTTCACGTCAGAATCATCTCTGAAGACTTTGAGGGCGTTCGGCCGCTTCAGAGACAGAAGCAGGTGCTAGCAGTCATGAAACAGCACATACCGAACCCAATTCATGCGCTTGACCTAAAGTGCATGACACCCAAGCAGGCGGAAACAGCTGGTGATACAGCATTCGACCCGCACGGCGGCGGACAAGGAGTTCACATCAAACGGATTATGAAGAATAAGGAGTGAAAAAAATGGAATGGACAAATGATGAATTACAAGCGATAGTTGACGAACATGCCTTGGTATTGTTCATGAAAGGAACCCCCAATCAAGCACATTGTGGCTTTTCCAACCGTGCTGCACAGGTTCTCCAACAGCTTGGCGAGCCATTCGCTGCAGTTAATATTTTGACTGACCCAAGAGCTATCCCAGCCGTATGTGCGTGGTCAGACTTCCCAACCATGCCGCAAGTATTTGTCCATGGGGAGTTAATCGGTGGTTCAGACATTGCTCTAGAGATGCTACAAGATGGTAGTCTCAGAGAAATGTTTGATGCTGGACGCCAGTAATCAAACCGGTTTGCCAACAGCATAGGTCTGCCAACCAGATTTTTGCAACGAGTCTAAGTCAAGAACTCGTCTTCCATCATAAAGAAGCGGAGTGCGCATTTGCCCAAGCAACTTGTCCCAATCAAGGTTTAAGCAAGCTTTGTGCGCAGTAACTAAGACTGCAATATCATAACCTTTAGCATCATCAATGTTAGAAATGACCTCTACACCTTCTGGATATTCACCAAAATCGATGTGTGGATCCCAGGTTCCGACTTTGATACCTTTGGAGATTAATGTCTCTGCGAGCGGTTCTGCTGGGGTTTCTCTTGGGTCGCCAACCTCTGCCTTGTAAGACCAGCCAAGCAAGAGTACTCTGGCATCACCAGCCGGAACTTCAGCATTCCACATCAAATCACTAAGAACACCGGCGACATGACTTGGCATTGATCGATTAACTGCTCTGGCTGCGGTTATTAGACCAGCTGGAACTCCAACATCAGCCGCTCTTTGAATCATGTAATAGGGGTCTACTGGGATACAATGACCACCAACTCCTACTCCGGGTGTGTAGCGATGGAAATTCCACTTTGTTGCCGCGGCAGATAGTACATCTTCGACATCGACATCCAATGCTGGGAAGATTCTGGCAAGTTCATTTACCAATGCTATGTTGATGTCTCTTTGGACATTTTCAATGACCTTTGCCGCCTCAGCGACTTCTAATTTACCAACATACCGAACATCTTCACTGGTTAATTTGCTGTATAGTGCGACAAGACCTTCGCCTACTTCTTGATTTGAGCAACCAATCACTCTCGCAACTTGTCTAACTCCGTGAGCCGAGTCTCCAGGGTTGAATCTTTCAGGACAATAAGCAATCTCAACATCTTCACCAATAACCAAACCTAATTCTTCAATTATTGGCAGCCATGTTTGCGCGGTAACTCCCGGATAAACCGTAGACTCCAAGACAACAATTGTCCTCGAACCCTTTGCTATTGATTTGAAAACGTCTCTACCTGCTGCCTCGACATATGATAAATCAGGCTTCAAGTCATGAGTGATTGGCGTAGGCACGGTAACCAAAACCACATCACAATTTGGTACAGCTTCGGCTGCAGAATTGGTAATATGCCATCTTTCTGTACCTGGTTGAGGTACAATGTCGTCAACATCAGGATCGCCGGTTGGATTTTTGCCTTGTAAAACCATGTCAACTGTACGCTGTGAAACATCGACGCCCCAAACGGTAAAACCAGCGTCGTGAAAGCCTATTGCTGTGGGTAAACCAACATACCCAAGGCCGATTATTCCAACACAGAGGTCAGCATCATGTGCTTGCCCGGTAAAGTTTGAGTCCCACCCCATCGGTATGCGGTAATATACCTCAGCATTCAATATAGCGGTGGTAAACACTATCGTTAGTATTACAAAAGGCAGCATAATGTACTTTTTACCGGTTTGATTCAAGAATGCGGTATGTTCAGGTAGTACTCGGAGGGGGGTGTAAGAGATGGCGAATTTGACTGTCGAATCAAAGATACCATTCCTTCTCTCTCCTGTACGCATTTACCGGAATATAAGAAAATACAACTATCTTCTCAGACACCTAATTGGTAGAGATCTTAAAATCAGATATCATAATTCTGTTGTCGGTTATGGGTGGTCGGTATTAGAGCCTCTTGCTCTGACGGTTACATTTTACATTTTATTCGCTATTTTATCGGATGATGTTGACCCTTATCGTCCGTTGAGCATCTTACTTGGAATATTACTTTGGTCACTATTCGCTAAATCTTTCTCACTGGGAACTATAGCTTTGCAAAGGAATGCCGCAATGATAAAAAAAGTATATTTTCCAAGAGAACTGTTTTTGTTTTCCAAATCGGGTTACCAAATTGTCCAGTTATCTCTAAGTCTGTTAGTAATCTTGCCGCTTTTATTACATTATCGGCTTGTTCCGACTACCATGATTATATGGTTGCCAGTAACTATTGTTCTGACCTCTATGCTAGGCTTGGGCTTGGCGTTTTTCACCTCTATTTGGCAAACTAAAGCGAGGGATGTCGAACATATTGTGACAATTTTTCTTAGAATAAGTTTCTATCTTACTCCAGTATTTTATCCTCTAAAAATGATTACCAGTGGTCGAATTCCTAGTCAGTATACAGATGTATATCTGTTCATCAACCCGATGGCGACATACATCACTATGATTCGTTCTGCATTTACTGGGGAACCGTTGAACATACCGGTGGAGAATCTGTATGTGACTGTGGGTTCAACAGTTGCCATATTTTGGTTAGGTTGTATCTATTTCGTGCGCAAGGAACGTCAGGCGGTGAAGAATTTATGACTGAAGGTGTTGCTATAAATATCGCCGACGTTAGTCTAGATTATCCACTAAATAACAAAGGCATAGGCCTACTTAGAGAGATTCTAACTGGCCGAGTAAAGAAGAACTCGACTAGTTTGTATAGAGCGTTAGAAAAAATTTCCTTAAATGTCAAAAAAGGCGAGGTTGTTGGATTGATGGGTGCAAATGGGTCCGGTAAAAGTACTCTTCTAAGGGTAATTGCTGGGATATACGCTCCTGATGAAGGTTCAGTTAAGGTTAGAGGTAGAGTGACACTACTAGCAGGTATTGGCACTGGTTTCCAACTAGATTTGACAGGACGTGAAAATATCATGCTAACCGGAAGTATCTATGGTTACTCGAGGATGGAAATTTCTAACATGGAGGAAGAGATAATTGAATTCTCAGGAATTGGAGAGTTTATTGACCAACCAATTAGAACTTACTCTGCTGGTATGAGAGCAAGATTGGGGTTCGCTATTGTCTCAAATCTTGAGCCAGACATCTTATTGCTCGATGAGGTCATGAGTGTTGGTGATACAGACTTTAGGCAAAAATCAAGAAATAAGATTGAACAATTAATCAAAGGTGATGCAACAGTAGTTATTGTTTCTCACTCAAAGTCGATAATAAAAAGTATGTGCGATAGAGTTTTTGCGATTGAAGGTGGAAAAATAATTACAGATGGTTCGATTGAAACAGCACTGGAATACTACGAATCTTTAGGGAAGTGATTAGATTTCAGAAGGGCCCGAAGTGATATTATCTAACGATGAGGACAGGATTCACTTCTCGAAGAAGCAGGTAGAATATTTGAGTGACGAGTTTGAGCGTCAAAGAAGATGGATAAATTTACTCTCAACAAGAGAAAAATCAGCGCTTGAGGAGTTAGAAGAAACCCAAAATTCCGTCAGTTATCGTGTGGGCAGAGCATTGACTTGGCTACCCAGAAAATTATTGAAGTTACTTTCAAGTGGTAATAAAAAGAGTATTGTTTACTTTGTCAAGGAAGATGAGGAACAACGAGTAGAGGAATTGTTTCCTTCTTCGTTATTGATTACTCCAGAGTTACTACCTACTAGCGACAGTGCTCGAAAAATAGACTATGTTGTTGAGGAATTTCTCATCGCTATCAAGCGGGGAGTCCTATCAGTTACTCAAGCTAGAGATATGTTTACTGAAAGTTGTTTCAA
>DAUW01000065.1 GCA_002505355.1 Euryarchaeota archaeon UBA229
GTTCTTGGAAACAGATTGAAACGAGCGTGGCAAGTGTAATGCGTCAAACTAGACTCAAACCAAGAATGCTGCCCTTACTGCTGGCAGCAAATCCAGTTAATTGGGGCAAGCCGGGCAAACTATCGACAATTGAAGCATTGGCTTCTGCAATTTATTTAGCGGGCCATAAGGCTCAGGCTAAACACCTTCTCGGAGGATTTCGCTGGGGTGAGCGATTTATTGAATTGAATTATGAACCTCTCGAAGAGTACGCAGCCGCTAAGTCAAGCAAGGAGTTAGTTGATTTGCAGTTCGAATTCTTCGATATAGATCATCTGCGTGGTGAATAATTTGAATTCACGAAAGGTCCCAGTCACAAGGTTACAGCACGGCAAGAGAGTGGTTAGTAGTGATGAGTTAGCCGTAGAAGCTGTCATATCACTCAATTACAATGGCAAGCGGTTAGCAACATTACTCGCCTCTCCAACCGATCTTGAAGATTTAATAATTGGTCATCTTGCTTCTGAGGGTTATATGACACTAGATCACCTGATGGAATGTAAGGGTAATGGAGATGTGGTAAGGAGTAGTGGTGGTTTCGAGATAAGTCTGCATCACCCAGCACCTCTGTTGAATGAAATAAGAACTGCTGGTATAACCACCACCTCCTGCGGAGCCTGTAATGTTGATGGATTGGAGGAATTAATTACCGAATTACCCTTCGTTGATAGGAAATTAGATTTTGATCCCGCAATTTTACACCGTGGTTTGGAAAACATGCGGGATTATCAGCACGGTTTTGCTAAAACAGGTGGCATGCACTGCGCCGGTTTGTTGTCTATCGACGGTCATTTAGTTCATGTTGCTGAGGATATTGGTAGGCATAATGCAGTTGACAAATTGATTGGTAAGTCATTGGGTGATCCTGCCCTTAAGAGTGCGATTTTGTTGCTTAGCGGGCGATGTGGCTGGGATATAGTCGCTAAAGCCGCCCGTGCAAATATTTGTACCATCGCCTCTATAGGTGCAGCATCAACTTTGGCCGTTGATTGTGCCAGGCGAGTAGGAATACAAATTTACTCATTTGTACGCGCAGACAGTGCGATAATCATCGGCTAACCTAGTTAATTGTACCAAGACTTCAAAAGTCAAAATATTAGGTCACCCATGATGGGTGATGATTCAGGCGGGCTAACGCCCGTCGACAAGTCTAGGCTGACATTGTCAAAAGCTAAATCAACCGCTGCCGGAATTCCTGCAGTATTGTCTAGTGCAGTTCACTCTATGAAAAAAATGGGGGTTGCAAAATCCGTTAAAACACTGCGGATGGTCAATCAAAAAGCAGGTTTTGATTGTCCCGGTTGTGCTTGGCCAGACCCAGAACACAGGTCCAGCTTTGAGTTTTGTGAGAATGGTGCTAAAGCGGTCGCAGATGAGGCTATGAAGGCTAATGTTGACCGTAATTTCTTTGCCAAATACTCGATTGCTGAGTTAGCTGGTAAGAGTGATTACTGGCTTAATAGTCAAGGCAGAATTGCCGAGCCGATGTATTCTAACAAAGGCCAGTCACATTACCAACCAATATCTTGGGAGGATGCCTTTGCTAAGATTTCAGAAAAACTTAGATCGTTAAGTTCACCACACAAAGCGGCATTCTATACTTCAGGCAGGACCAGTAACGAGGCAGCATTTCTGTACCAAGCATTTGTTCGAATGTATGGGACCAATAACCTACCTGATTGTTCAAATATGTGTCATGAATCCAGCGGGATGGCATTGATTTCAACTATTGGCATTGGAAAAGGTACGGTTTCCCTTGCTGATTTCAATGTTGCAGACACAATTCTGGTTATCGGACAAAATCCAGGAACAAATCACCCACGTATGCTGACAGCATTACGTGATGCAAAAGAGAATGGGGCCAATATAATTCACATAAATCCACTAACTGAGACTGGATTGGTACGATTCAAACACCCACAGGATTACATGAAGCTGAACTTTTCATCGACCAAGTTATCAGACATTCACATTCCAATCAAGATTGGCGGGGATGCGGCATTATTTCAAGCGGTGAATAAAATCATTATTGAATCCGGGAAAATAGATGAAAAGTTCATTAAAAATAAAACCAAAAACTATGCCCAATACCAAGAGTCGCTGCGCAATTTGGATTGGCAAAGGGTAACTCAAGACACTGGTGTTTCCAGGGTCGAAATCGAGGAAGTTGCGGAATTGTTGCTCAATTCCAAATCAATAATTTCCTGTTGGGCTATGGGCTTAACACAGCACAAAAATGGTGTTGCAGTCATTCAAGAGGTAGTTAATTTACATCTGTTAGGCGGTCATATAGGGCGACCCGGAGCGGGTTTGTGTCCAGTAAGGGGCCATTCTAATGTTCAAGGGAATAGAACGGTCGGTATTTGGGAAGCACCAAGTAACACCTTCATCGATGATATGGAGATTGGCCTACAAACTAGTATGCCAAGAAAGCATGGGTTTGATGTAGTGCGAGCAATCAAAGCGATGGAACAAGAGGAGCTTGAATTCCTGTTCTGTTTAGGAGGTAATTTTATTTCAGCAACGCCAGAAACAAACCGTACCTCAAACGCAGTCAGTAAACTTGCAATGGGCGTCCACGTCTCTACTAAATTGAACCGCTCCCACCTCGTTCAATCTGATGAAATGTTAATTCTACCATGCCTAGGTCGAACAGAACAAGATCGGCAAAAATCCGGTGGTCAGTTTGTAACGGTGGAAAATTCAATGGGCGTTGTTCACACCTCAAAAGGAACATTGAAGCCGGCTTCAGCAAATTTACGAAGTGAGCCGTGGATAATTGCTCAGTTAGCCGCAGCAACTTTGGAAGAGCCAACCGTTGACTTTCCATTATTGGTAGAAAATTATGATAGTATTAGAGATTTGATATCCAAATGTGTGGCAGGCTTTGAAAATTATAATCAGCGTGTTCGTCAAGAAAATGGTTTTAATCTACCAAACCCGCCTAAAGATAATCAAGAATTTGACACTGTTGACGGATTAGCCCATTTCTCTATCAATCCATTACCCGATGTAAATTTGACCGATGAACAATTTGTTATGATGACCATTAGATCTCATGATCAATACAATACGACAATTTATGGCCTCGATGATAGATATCGAGGGATTAAAGGTAATCGTCGTATACTAATGATGAACCCTGATGATATGCTGGAACTTGGCATCAAAACCAGAGATGCAGTAAATATCACCAGCCACTATGCCGGAAATACCATATTTTCTAAGGAGTGGACGGTAATCCCATACAAGATTCCAAAAAGGAACGTCGCTGCGTATTTTCCAGAGGCAAATGAGTTAGTGCCACTGGAATCAACTGCAGATACATCAAATACTCCTACCTCAAAGTGGATTATTTGTACCATCAGTAGGTACTACTCCGCGCTTGAGGAGGAGTGATATTGACCAAAGGTTATGTTGAATTCTTCTTTTCCAATGGTAAATTCAGAAGATTATGGGCAGCCTCTGTTATCTCACTATTGGGGGAATGGTTCAATACCATAGCGTTGTTTTTTCTAATCCTAGAATTTTCGGGTTCAGAATTCCTGTTAGGCGTGTTATTTTCTGTAAGAATGGCTTTATTCGCCATCTCTCAACCAATCAATGGATTGCTTGCTGATCGTATGAGCAGAAAGAGTTTGATGTTGTACGCTAACGTATTCCAAGTTTTCTTAGCACTGTCATTTCTCTTAGTTGATGGCGAAGAGGATATGTGGTGGTTAATCGGTATGTCTGGATTAATGATGTTACTTCACGGGGTCTACGTTACCGCTGAACGGGCTGCATTACCTAATATCGTCGATGAAGATGATTTAATCACCGCTAATGCAATCGATAGTGCCTCTTGGTCAACTGCGCTGTGTATTGGTGCTATGCTGGGTGGAATAACGGTGAGCATATGGGGGACAGATATGGCTTTTATTATAGATTCATACACTTTTTTACTCTCGTCGCTGTTGTTAATACCGCTGACTTTTGAACAGAAGTATGATGATTCAGTCAAGGGCCCAATACTATCAACCGCTATGAGCAACATTAAATCGGGTTGGTCACGCATTTATCATGATAAAAAATTGCTCAGAATAGTTTTTGCTAAGTCTTCTTGGAACCTAGCTGGTGCAGGTCTAGCCGGGGTATTCCTAGTATTAGCGGGAGGGAATTTAACCGGTTACGGTGCAGCATTTGGATTTGGTCTGTTCTTTTTTGCTCGAGGAATAGGTACTGGAATTGGCCCTTTAATTGCTCGTGCGGTGTTTAGAGATAGAAACAAATGGCCTTCACTAATTGGTATCCTCGTTTCAACCTCAGGATTTTTCTATCTACTGGTTGGTCTCACCTTGGAAATATATCTCCCTTTAACTGTAGCTTTGATAATATTAGCTCACTCAGCGAGCGGCGGCAATTGGGTATTGTCAACTGTACTAACTCAAACATGGGTAGAGGATGAAGTTAGGGGACGAGTATTTTCAATGGACATGCTTATTCTAGGCGGTACTGCGGCATTTTCCACAACTATTGCTGGATATTTAGTTGAATATCAAAACCTAACATTACAAACTGGATTTATCTCATTTGCGGTGATTATGATTATTTGTGGCTTGGTTTTTACTTACTGGCGGCCAGACCTTGAGCCATCTACTATACAATAGCCTCAAAGAATTCCCCGTGTTGGCCCTATTTATGGAGGAGGACTGGTCCATACTTAGACAGTGCTTATTGGAAGGTATTCCAAAATCACTACCTGAACATCCCGGCACAGACAATAGTGTCGACCACGCTCCTGCCAGAAGGCAAGTTTTAGACGCTGAAGAAAAGACTTTAGCAATAAGAAATGCGTTAAGATATTTTGAACCAAAACACCACTCAACACTGGCCCCTGAATTCCTCGCTGAATTAGAATCGTTTGGTCGCATCACTATGCAGCGATTCAGACCCACAGAGTACGCCATGAAAGCATACCCAATTAGCGCCTACCCTGCTGAGTCACAACAAGCGGCCTCAGTGATGTTGATGATAATGAATAATCTAGACCCTGCAGTTGCACAATTTCCTCATGAGTTGATTACTTATGGAGGCAATGGGTCTGTATTTCAAAATTGGGCGCAGTACAGGCTAGTAATGCAATATCTCAGTATAATGAAAGACAATCAAACATTGGTTATGTATTCAGGTCATCCATTAGGTCTATTTCCCTCAAGCAGTGATGCTCCCCGAGTAGTGGTAACCAATGGCATGGTGATTCCCAACTATAGCTCTAGAGAGGACTATGAAAAAATGAACTCACTTGGCGTCTCACAGTATGGTCAAATGACAGCGGGCTCATACATGTATATCGGACCACAGGGAATCGTACATGGAACTACTATCACTCTACTCAACGCTGCTCGTATGCATCTCAATCTGCCACCAGATAGAGATTTATCGGGAATTACTTTTGTGACGTCAGGGCTGGGTGGTATGTCTGGTGCTCAGGCCAAAGCAGCAGTGATTTCGGGTGCGGCATGTATAGTGGCAGAAATGAATGAACATGCAGCCGTAAAACGTCATGAGCAAGGTTGGCTAACGGACATTTCATCAAATGTTGATAAATCAATAGATTAGATGCTTCAAGCGGCTAAAGCAGGTCGTTCAATTTCAGTCGGTCATATTGGAAATATAGTCGAATTATGGGAGAGAATTGTTGAACGCAATGTTCACGTTGATTTGGGCAGTGATCAAACTTCATTGCATAATCCGTACCAAGGGGGTTATTTTCCGGCTGACTTCACATATCAAGAAAGTACAGAAATGATGTCTAACAACCCAGAGAAATTTGCTGAAGAAATTGAAAAAACTCTGCGCAGGCATGCGCAAGCAATCAATACGTTATCTGAACGCGGAATGTTTTTCTGGGATTATGGCAATGCGTTTTTGTTAGAAGCATCTCGTGTCGGCGCAGATGTACTATCACCAAATGGGAAGTTCAAGTATCCTAGTTATGTTGAAGATATTATGGGGCCAATGTGCTTTGATTATGGTTTTGG
>DAUW01000119.1:0-4131 GCA_002505355.1 Euryarchaeota archaeon UBA229
CTTTGGTATCATTTAGGTATTGACCCAAAAAGCGGCTAAATCAGTCAATCTTGCACTGGTTTGTCCAGCGGCCCTGTGGTAGTAATTTCGTTGGTTTTGCCGATGTAGTGAGCCATTTCTGGACCGTCCTGTAGTGATATGTGAATATCACCATCGAATAATTCCGCTATGTAATACAGAACTGTTGATTCGGCTAAGTGCGGTGAGTTATTTTTCTCTGAGAGGTGGGTCAATACTATGTTACGAGTCGCACTTGTACAAACCTCGGCAAGAAACTTACCTGTTTGGTTGTTAGATAAGTGTCCGCCTCTACCTCTTATCCTCTCCTTGAGAGAGTAGGGGTAAGGGCCTGAGTTGAGTTTGTTCTCGTCATAATTAGCTTCAATCGATATATGCTCGCAACCGTATACGTGTTTGACAAGTTCATCTGTCCATGAACCAAGGTCAGTTATTATTGCCGCCCGTTCACCCTCATAACTTGCAATAAAGGCGACATTATCTGAACCAGAATGAGGGACTGGGACAGGTAGCAAGGTAAGGTTACTGCCTATCTTAATCAGGTCTAGCGAGGCAAAGTAGGAGGTCAATTTGAGGTCTAATCCTAACTCATTTGCTGTGCGTTCAGTAGCAAGAATTCTTGTCCTCCATCGCTTTTGACAGATTGTGGCTCCACCACCATGATCGCCATGGTGATGAGAGAGTAAAATACAATCAATATCAAGTGGATCGATGTCTAATAAAGCAAGTCTTTTTTCCAACTGGGCTCCACTAAACCCTTGATCGATTAGCACTTTTACTTCGTTGGTTTCTAGCAGTGTAGAGTTGCCTCTACTACCAGTGCCCAAATGAGTAATTCGTAATGTCATGCTAATATTCCAATGCGGGCGCGTCAAGGTATTGAACAAATCGCTAACAGTAGTTAGTAGGGAGGTATTTTCACGTCATAAGGGTGATAATCAACGCCAGTTAAATGATATTTTGTCGGAACATCACTCCATCATACTCTTAAGGGTAATCAGTGAGTTCGCAACTGCGAAGCAGATGATTTGCTTGAGGTGAGCTGGTGCGGAGAAGTCAATCAACCCTATTAACAACCCTTGCTGTAGTAATCAGTCTGCTGTTCATGTCACAATTTCCAACGATTTCACCCGTGTCGAATGTGCACCCTGACGATACAGACCAGGAGCGACCGCCGACCACGGATTCTGATGGTGATGGTATACCTGATGTTCATGAAAATTTGTTCGCTGAATGGATTAACGGCACGGCAGTCGATGGTAGAGGATTTGCCATGGAAGGACTAGACAAAGATGATGGAGAGGACGCAGTTCTTGACAATGACAAAGACGGATTAAATGCCACAGAGGAGTACTGCTGGCCGTACCCGGCTGAGTGCACCGATCCAGGTTTTTTACGCGGTCTTACCGGGGTCGTTGACGGAGAGGGCTTTAGGTCGTACTTAGATCCGCGGAAAGCAGATACTGATGGTGACGGGATGCCGGATGGCTATGAAGCATACATGTGCCTTCGTATAGGTGGATTTGACGTATTTGCCCAACGCTATCAGTGCAACGACTTCGACCCACTGAATGCTAGCGATGCCACCAAGGATCCCGACATGGATGGATTTGATGTCAACCGAGATGGAATCATGAACCAAAATGAATGGTTTACCTCTAGTGAAGAGTACATTCATGGTGCCCCATCAAATCACACGACTGAATTAGACGGGTTGTGGTGCACAGCCACTTTGCCAGAGGGTGCATTGCTAACCAACTGGCCATTCATCCCAACTGGCGCTAATGCTACATTCCAAAATCTTCTTCCTGCGTGTACTGATGCAGATTCACCAGTGGGTGAAGACTTGTGGTTGGGAACAGACCCGTTACTCAAAGACTCTGACCGATATAATTGGGATGGGTTTTCAATTCGGAGCTTATTCCCATCTTTTGGAGATGGAATTCCGGATGGCTGGGAGGTACATTTTGGACTAGATCCATTGAATCGTAGTAGTGCCCTTATTGATGAGGATTTAGACGGCTGGGATGCTAATTTGGATGGCATACTTTCGCCGGACGTAAGTAGGACAGATACAGCTCTATCGCTTGGCGAACAGTTGTCAAACATTGAGGAGTACAAAATTTATTTTGATGATGGCAATCAAGTTATTGCGGGGTTGAAATCAGTTGAGTTTGACTCAGTCAGCTCATCTCTATACAGCTACCCAATCAGTTTCGCTTCCGTAAATGATGAGCCGAGCATTATGCACCATGATGTCCGGGCTATGGAAGTAGTTGGTGACACAATCTACGTAACTACCAAGTATGGTATAACAATAATTGACAACTCTGTTCAGTCGAGTAGTGATTATTGGATGCCGCAAGGGGTCATTCTTGAGGATGCTGAACTCTTGCGTGATGCAGAGGGCGAAATATACGCAATTGCCGTTGCTTCAAACTTCGGTCTTGGGGTAGGCAGGATATTGGCTGATGGAACCTTAGACAACGCACAAAACTGGGATTGGTCACTAACTGATGGTTTGTTGGAAATTGCCGAGCTAAAGGTGGCGAGCCCCAATAATCAGATTATTGGTCTTGCATCAGCAGGTGTCGGCAATGTGTTCGAAGTCAGTAATTTTGGCCTCATTGAGGAAACACATGCGTTAAGCGATGCAATATCTAGTCAATTATTGAACGGAAACGCGACGGTAACAGACATCGAGCATGGTTTATCAAACGGAAGTTTGACTTTATTTATCGCCACAGACAGGGGTCTGCTAATCACTGAAACTAATTCTGGCAGAGATGGTGATTCGGCAGAGTGGCGGTTTTACTTTACTCAGGAGGATACCGGTATCTTTGCTTCGATAAACGAGTTGCGAACCTTGCCGGTTGGAAGCGATGAGAATCCGGCAGAAATTAGAGACATTCATCTTGACGGACCGTCACCTGAAAATCCCCAAGTCCTGTGGTTTGGTACTCCATCAGGACTGCATCAAATGCGATTGATTGACGATGTAATTAGCCATAGCGGGCTGCTCGAAAACCCGGGCTCTGAGGATATCAGTACTAGAGAAATCAACAACATCAGAGCAATACACACTACTGGTGACCAGATTATTCTCGGATCGAATGCAGGGACATGGGTAGTTTCCGGAGATTATTCAAATGTGTATGAGATTGACGAACAGGAAGTCATACCCGGATACATCACCCACATTGGCACCATAGGAGAGTCAGAAAATATGACGATTTTTGGTGCAGCCGACCCAGGTGATTATTCAAATCTAGAATTGATGAATCCAAAGTCCAATGACTCCGATAGCGACGGAATTCCTGACGGCTGGGAGATTGGCAACGGTATGGATCCTACCGACCCGTGGGATGCGCTGTTGGATTTTGATTTCGATGGCTTAGATTTAGATCAGTCCGGTGACGGAATCTATGAGCGGTTGTGGACTAATCTAGATGAATTTAGATACGTCCAAAGAACGGAGGAAGGCTACAACTCAACCAATCCAAATGTTGGTGACACCGATGGTGATGGACTCTCAGATGGCGAGGAATACTTCGGATTTTTCTATGAAAGCACCAATTTATGGTGCTATTATAATGTTCAGTTAGAATATGTATGTGATAGTCAAATTGGCGCCGCAGCTAACCAAACCTACCTACAATCCTCAATTGCTGATGTTGGCACAGATCCGACCAATCACGACAGTGACGGAGATGGTATGCCAGATGGCTGGGAAATTGAAAATCGCCGATGGGTAGGTTCGTCATTTACCGGCGGCAATAACTGGTCACTAGATCCGAACCGACCTGAGGATGCGACATGGGATGCCGATGGAGACGGTCTGCAGAATTTATGCGAGTATCAGTGGAGTCAACTGAAATATGAAGCAATTGAAGGGTTGTTATTTGAAACACATGGTGAGAATGCTAGCAACGCTGAAAACTGGACTGAATCAGATCCTAACAACATTGATTCCGATGGTGACACCCTACCAGATGGTTGGGAAGCGTCATATGCTTGTACTTGGGCTCCAAGTAGAAGTGGTATCAACCCGTTGAATGGGTCTGACGCATTGAACAATCCTGACAACGATGGTTTTGATATCAATAGAGATGG
>DAUW01000119.1:4426-4696 GCA_002505355.1 Euryarchaeota archaeon UBA229
TGGTTTTGATATCAATAGAGATGGAACTTTACAGATAAATGAAGCCTTTGTTAATTACCTTGAATACCATCTTCGGGATGATTTGTTCAATGCTGAAAGTCCAGTTGACTTTGACAATCTACCGTTCGGATTTGCTACTGATTTATTCGACAATGTTGGATTAAACGGAAATCCAGAAGCATCATTCGCACAGCGAGCTGCTGGGTCATACTTGGCTGGACAGAATTCGATTGACTCTGGGGCAACAGATCCCCTTAGTGCTGATTCGGA
>DAUW01000119.1:5022-5635 GCA_002505355.1 Euryarchaeota archaeon UBA229
GAGGATGGTATGCCTGATGGGTGGGAAATTTGGTTCTCTCGCTGGGACATACTGCAAGATGAGTGGACGCTGAACCCAATGCAGCCAGCCGATCGCTGGCAGGATGCTGATGACGACGGTATGACTAACTGGGAAGAATATAATGCAATTGACCCTATGTTGACCGAAACCGATGCGAACAGGAGTTCGCCCAAATGGTTCGTCACCACCATTGGTAGCGCCTACACATTCCAGGCTTGGGCTGGTATACAGACAGATTCTTCGTTCGGCTCGTTTGTTAATGAAACTCAGAGAAATTTGACCGGAATTACTGGTGATCCGAACAATGTCGACACAGATGGTGATGGGATAATAGACGGCGTAGAGCTACTATTCACGACCTGGAATATGTCTTCTCAAACTTGGACTTTGAATCCGCTAACCCCTGGTGATGGACTTTTTGATTCTGATGAGGATGGTCTTGTTGATTTACAGGAGTTTGCCTTGGTAAACTCTAACCCAGACAACGGCATTGAACATCCCTCTGACGCCCCGCTGCTCCACATTGACGGTGACATATTACAGCCGACGGAAAAGACTCAGCGTATGTTTAACATGCTAATTTCCAAAGAGA
>DAUW01000016.1 GCA_002505355.1 Euryarchaeota archaeon UBA229
TATCAGACATTTTGGATAACCTCCATATTTAAGTAAATTAGTCAGGTATATAGTATTTATGCCGAAAAACCGCTATACTGCGCTACATATGGGCCGCAGCACCCCTTTCGAAAGTCGAAAAATCCGGAAAACACGCCATAGCAAGCCAGGTCAAACAACATCAGCGCCAGCAAGAGTTTTCGTATTCAAAACACCTGTTACCGGTCGGATTGTTTCGACAACGGTTTTAGCAATTGTTCCGAGATCATCAGCAACCAATTTGACAATTAAGTCGTAATCACCAAAAAGTACAGTAATGTCATCGACGTTTTCCATACCTTTGATGGTATTATATGCCTCTATTTCCATACCGGGGGTAACGTTGACGAGTACATATCCAACTGCCATGCTATCGCTCATCCTACCACTAGGTAGATAATGAATTATTCTAGTAAATAACTCGGGTGATAATTAAATGAATAAATAATCATGATTTGTGCACATTTTTGCGAACCAAATAAGTAAGACACCCCCCCATGCCTACACTATGCCGGAATTGTACATGGCCAGAACCTGTAAGTGGGGAGTACTTACCGTAGTAGGTGGTGAAGTATGGGACCACACGGGAGATGCTCTTATCACACCGGCAAATAATCGCCTTTCAGGAAGGGAAGGATTAGATTCAATGATTCACGCCAAAGCAGGGCAGGAGTTGACTCAGGTTACTCGTAATATCTGTTTAGAAAAACGAAAAATAAACGCCCCACCTTGTGCAGTTACTCACAATGTTGTTACCGAACCATTTGCCCTTGCAAGCAACTACAAACATATCATTCATGCCGTTGGACCAGATTGTCGCAGACCTAGTCAAGATGAGTCTAGAAGGCAATTATTGCCAGAAACGTATCACAATTTGTTTGACCGGTTCAAGGAAATGAAGGATGTCAAGAGGATTGTTTCTCCACCGATCTCTATGGGCATTTTTGGTTACCCACATAGAGAAGGAGCAAGGATTACTCTTGAGGTTTTACTCAATCATCTTGATGGCGAGGAGGACCCAGGATTTCGAGAGTTTGTTTTAGTGATTAAAGAGCGGAACTTCATCAACAATATGCGGACCGTATACCGAGAATCAGAGGACCAGTTGCCCGGCGTTGATACAACTAGCATGTAGGTGATTAGTTGGTTGACTTAGTACAGTCGGTCAGCGACGCTTTTCCCTCCGACAGGAAAAGTTTTGATTCGGTAATCATGATTTCCAACAGCGCTAAGAAAATTAGGCAAATTCATGCGGTCATTCCAAGTGAGGTAAATACGACAATCCTTACTAGTAAATCAAGGGTAATTGAATCATTTATCGGTGATGATATAATTGTGCAAATGATGGATGAATCTCTATCCTCAATGGGACTGCAAGTGCTCTCTCAACTTCATGATATGATATTACAAGCAATCGGTGAGGGACGAATTTCCCGGGGTGAGAAAATTTTAGTTGTGCTTGCCGAGCCAATCGATGGAATTTTCTCAGTCGATACAACAATGCTGAGCGCCAATCGTTTCGCTGCCTTAGCTGGTGAGGTTAAAATCGAGTTAGAGGTACTAACGAAAGCAATGCAACTTGCCAGACACATCGGTTCTAGAGGGCGAGAAGGTCATTCAGTGGGGGCGCTGTTTGCTATTGGTTCACTGCCAAAATTGCGGAAATATTCCACTCCGCTCGTACTCAACCCATTCAAAGGTCATGATGCAGAAAAGAAAAGTATTCTGTTAGATGAAAATCATGAGACACTAGCTGAATTTGCCTGGCTTGATGGGGCGATTTTCCTAAACAAGGATGGTATTGCCAGCGATGCGGGTCGATATATCCAGGTTCCAGCTGGAACCCAACCAAAGTATGGTGAGGGTGGCAGACACTTGGCAGCAAGAGCGATATCTCAACTAGCCGAGTGTGTAGCAATATGTGTATCTTCGTCAGGTAAGATTACTCTGTATGTTAACGGCAGAGAACGATATAAGGTCCGCTTGAATTAATTATTCAGCCTCTTGGATTTTACTTTCAAATGGGTTAAGTCCGGTTTCAGCAGAACTGATTCGTTGGCTAACCAAGTGTAGGTCATCTTTGACCCCGGCTAATGAGGCAGAGTGGATGTTACGGCTAACGATTTCCTTGGTTCGCTTGATGGAAGCAAGGCGCTGATTCCTATCTTTTGGCCTTAGTTGTTCGCCACGTAACGACATTAACCAATCCTCAAGAACGTGTTTTCCCCACTCCGGCGCTCGCATCTTTGCGGCGAGGATAATATCGGAGTTCCGGTGCCTAAAGCGCACTCTTCCATCATTGATTCTGGTAGCTTGAATTGAACCAGGGTTCCAAATATCGATTGGTATATGTAAATGATGCTTAATATCAACACGATCTCTTGTCATATTGATGGCATTTTCTTTGAACATAAAGTCAGCAATTAACACGCTGCGAGGCAGTTTGATGAAAACCTGAACGGTATTATCATCCTCAAACCACTCTAAAATTTCGAGTGGATCTTGCCCCCATGTTTCATCACACCATTCCGCGATGTCGTCATTGATTGGTTGCATACAATGTCCTCAATGCAGTCATTATTCAAGTTTGTTCATGTTTTGTTAATGTTCAAATCGAGTGACGCCTTAGGGTACGACATGGCAGCCAGTTGGGGGACGGTGGATTTTGACTGGTCGTTCATCCTGATGCTTATTCTCTCATGGTATATTTTGCTGAGAATTTGGGAAAATAACGGCACGCTCGATAAGTGGAATGCCTCAAGGGTTTTTGGTGTAATATTGATGATACGAAGTAAGCGCGGGTTGAAACTTCTCGATAAGACCGTCAAACCTCGCGGGTTTTGGCGTTTTTACGGAGAAATCTCACTTTGGGTTTGTGTGGTTTCCATGCTGCTGGTTGGCTTACTGATGATTATCGCCTTTGTTACTGCGTTGGTGGCGCCACCACAAACTCCTCCTCCAAGTGCGAGTGAGTTGGTTGCGATTCCCGGTCTCAACCCGGTAATACCTCTTGGTTGGGGTGCATTAGCATTTATTGTAGCATTAGTAATACATGAGTTTGGTCACGGATTACAGGCACGTGCACACGGTATGAGAATCAGGTCGTTTGGCCTACTACAATTAGGTCCACTGCCATTAGGAGCATTTGCTGAACCCCAATATGAGGAATTGACGAGCGCACCGAGTAAGGAAAGAATGCGTATGTTTGCCGCAGGTCCGGCAACGAACATTTTTGCAGCGGTTGTTTGTCTTATCTTCTTAGGTGGGCTTGCTGGACAGTTTATTGCAAGTGATTCTGGTGTTCACGTCAGAGGCATTGTCCAAAATGAAGGAGCAGATGAAGCTGGCCTCCAGCCTTGGGACACAATACAGTACATCGATCAAGACCCTGTACAGAATGTAGATGATTTCTATGACGTCATGGCAGGGTACTCTGCCAACGATACCATTGCTATTACAGTATTACACAGCGACGGGCAGGTCGAGGTACTAAATGCAACATTATCGGACAAATATGACTATTATACTGCCTTAGGATGGTCCGCCGCTGATTTGGACACACTCGGCGTTGAACGTGGCGACCCATTTCTCGGGGTTGAAGGACTGTCTGGTGGAACCGCTGGAATTGACCGATTGGCTGGGCCACTATCGCCAAGATGGGATGGAAACTTACTGCAAAGATCGGTTATGGTGCCTTTTCACACGCTGAGTGTGCTGATTATACCATTCGAGTTACAAGGTGTTGCTATGCACCCCTTCGAAGAATCGTTGTTGTCAGCAGATGATAATGCCTTTGCTCAAGCGTTGGGAACCAGTGGCTTGCTATTCCTAGTCAATCTATTCTTTTGGCTACTATGGGTAAATATTTTACTTGGTTTTACCAATCTCATTCCTATGGTACCTTTCGATGGCGGCCACATGTTTAGAGACATGCTAAGAGGTGTCCTTAATGGAGTAAAAAACGTCGGACGTAAACTAAAATTTTGGGATATTAATCCAATGTGGATTGAACATATCTCTAGTAAAGCGTCAAACATATCCTCACTAGCACTATTAGGAATGATACTGTTTATCCTCATCATCCCTTATTTCTGAGTACTATAATCTACGCTTTTGTAACTCTGCAAGGATGTTACGACTAGCACTCCGTGGGTGGGAGTTAGAGTTCGCTTGGCTATCGATTATCCTTGCGGAAGTACTACTTCGATGTTGCAGGTTTTGCATGTTGGCACGGTCTGAATCAGTTTGTGAGCAGATTAATGCGATAAATTCGTTCAATTCCATACCCTCGTCCCAATTAAGATACGGTTTGCCATTGCGGGTTAATGGTAGATCGGGGATTGAAGGTGCAAGTTTCCGCAACTTTCCATGAAGCGTATCAGTTTCAACTCTAAATATTCGCCATGAATCACCACGAACCCCTTTCAGTCGATATGCGTATAATGGCATCAAACATGATCGATTACCCTCATAAACCAGCGAATTGTACTGTTCGACCGTCCTTCCTGAAAGATATAATTTTGGTTCCTTTGAGGATTTTACTTCAATCGGAAAGCAGATATCGCCTCGTAAAGCAAGTAAATCTCCCGAACCTTCGATACCAGAACCAGCCGCTCTAACCACTAAAAACGGCCGCTTTTCAATTAGCTTCATCCTAGCTTTCTGTAACTCAGTACATGATTTGATAACGGCATTAACCCCTTTATCCAAGCCGGCGAGAACTTGTCTGAGTTCTCTTTCGTACTTGCTGCTCACAATTGACAATCGATGTCAAGCGCTTTTGATTACTTCGGTGATATATGCCTAATTTGTAGTGATTCTAATTGAAACTGAATTTTCGGTAGGTTTGTGATTAAGCAGTATTTGCGCAGACCATGGGGCGATTAGCGATTAGGACCGATAACTTTCGGCTATCCTACAAATTAATCGAAAAACTCCGGGCTAAGTCATTGGATTTCGAGATAATAGACGTCAAAGATTCGGTTCCACATGATGATATTGTGTGGTTTTCAGCCCCATCTGAAATTATTAATTTCCCATCCATAGGAACTCCAATACCGGTAGAATTAGATACAATTGACTCTGCTATATTATCAGCAATATATCAACTAAAAGGATCCTTAGCCTCAGTTTCACTAATCATTGGAGTAGACCCGGGTCCTTATCCGGGTATTGCTTGGTTGGTCGACGGGGCTTTTTGCGGTATCATCCAATTAACCACAATCAGAGAATTGATGCCAAATTTAGTAAAATTGCGTCAAATCGGTAATTTTGACAAAATTATAATTCGAGTTGGCGATGGAGCGCCATTGATTAGAGACAGGATAATCAATGATTGCATTGCCAACAACTGGGTGGTTGAACAGGTTGATGAGAAGAAGACGTCATCCGGCTTAATCCGTAATAATCACTCAACTTCAGCCCTAAGGATTGCTGCTCAGCCTGGCGTGAAAATTTGGCAACAAAGAGACATCAAACCAACGCAAGGTGAGATTAAATATATTCAGACCGAGAGTAGAAAACAATCGAAAGGCGAGATTACAATTTCGCGTACTGCCGCTATATTGGTAGCTAAGGGTGAAATCAGTATGGACGAGGCATTAGCAAATCCCCAAGCTCATTCCTCAGAGGAGTAATCAGTCTCAGCCTCCGCTTGATACATTTCTGGAGAATTCCGCATTATTTTTTTCACTATGGCCTCCAATCCGACAGGAGCAAAAATAATGCCACCAATAACTAACGCCAAAAATAAGAAAGAGGAACCTGGGACATATTGTGTGCCCGGAGAACTTGGTCCGCTCAACATTAATTTCACAGTTCCTAGCCATGGTATTTCTCCCCCTGCAACACCAACTAACCAGTTTTCACGCACTGGGCCAGCAACGCCCGATGTGCTGTGAACGCCGGATGAGCCGTTGACAACTAATCCACCCTGATCCACTGAGCATTGATTATTATCACCAAGGGTAACAATGCCGGCGTGTTTAGGTTGCCAATTCCATACCACTAGATATGGTTCAACATTTGCATGTGCGAATCTTTTGCAGTCATAATAACCCGCACTGTAACCATCGAAACGTATTGTAATGGTTTCTGAATCAGTAACGTTAGTTCCTGGAACAGACCATGTGAGTACACAAGTACCTAGTTGCCCATCTGCGTCTAGGGTCGCGCTGTCATAGGTCCCTTCATCGGGGCAGTGGTCAGTATCATCAGCAGTTTCAGGAACTGAGCGGTCCGGCGATGTTGTTTGACTGGCTTCAACTCGTAGAATTGCTCGATGGATTATTGGTGTGCCAGAATCACCATTCTTTTGGTAAATTATCACATCACCGGCCATACCATGTGATTCGTATCCGAAGTACTTACCTTGCCTATCACTAGCTTCGGCAAAGGTAACTATATTGTCATATGGTGTATCCATTACCAAGATCAGATCCCCAGCATCTATGCTGCCAACTTCACCGTTCTCCTCGTGAATCATTGATGATGATTCAACGACAACCAGTGGTGGCATAGTTCCGGTGTGCGCCCACAACCCTAGCACCAAAAAAGCGATCATTGCCACGGCCAAAGCCATTTCGCGCAGTAGGTTGTTGAACGGATTGCTGTCGGACAATTCTCACCCTCATTTGCGCTTTTTGAGGCCTTTTTCAACAAGGAAATCTTCCCACGCTGCTGCATGTCCAGCACCGAGAATTTTGGCTGCTTCATCTCCTTCTGATTTGCGCCTTTTTAATTCCGAGGTCGCTTCAATCTCTTTTAATTCTGCTAGCAAATTGACGTATCCACGAAGGTTGAGGAATTCCGGTGTAGCGATAATTAGAATTAGACTTGAAACTACAATCATGCCGATTGCTGCGCCGGTAAAGTCCCCCCAATCAGCGTCGTTTTGCAAGAACATCAGTTGATACACGCTGACTATCAATAGTATAGCGGAGGCACCGAACGCTGTTGCGCTCAACATCAGTTGTCTGCCGTGTTGTTTGGCCCATAAATCACTAACAAAACCCATAATATCACCATTGCTTGGTTGGTGGTACCATGTTTGAGTTCTTTGATGTTTTG
>DAUW01000066.1 GCA_002505355.1 Euryarchaeota archaeon UBA229
GCCAACGTAGCACAGCTGGTAGTGCGTCGGATTTGTAATCCGACGGTCGGGGGTTCGAGTCCCTCCGTTGGCTCCAAAAAAACCGTTAACTGGATAACCTTTCATCATAGTATGCGACCATTTCATTTAGCGTTTCCAGTTACCGATTTGAGGGCCACAGAAAGATTTTACCAAGAAATATTACAGTGCAAAGTTGGTCGACGGACACCGCATTCAATAAATTTCAATTTTTTTGGTCATCAAATCGTTGCTCATTTAGTCACAACAATGCCAAATTTCACAGATAACGGTAAAATCGATGGCAGACAGGTTCCCCCTTTTCATTTTGGATTGGTAATGGAGTGGTATAGCTGGCACACACTCAAAGATCACTTAAATCAGCTAAACTATCCATTCCGCATAAAACCACATATTCGATATCCCGGCAGGATTGGTGAGCAAGCAACCATGTTTATCGATGATCCTTCTGGCAATGCTCTTGAATTCAAGTCATTCAGTGATGATAGTCGATTATTTGCAACATTAGAAGGGCAAGAGACTGCCATTGGCGGTGGTGAAATAACTGAACCAAATGCTCAATAGACAATGTTCAGTGGGTTGGTTATGGTGGCTTCTGTCCTAGACGGTAGGGCGTGTGCAGCCTCGGTAGAGAAAGCACTGATCCCGCGGATAGAGAAATGTGCAAGTCAAGGAGTAGTGCCCCACTTAGCTGTGGTTATAGTCGGAGATGACCCCGCGAGCCACGTTTATGTCAACGCTAAGATTAGAACATGCAAACGGTTAGGCATCAAATCGTCCTACGTTGCGCTACCTGAAACAACCTCGGAAGCAGAGTTGATTGATGTCATTCATCAATACAATGTCGATAACAGCGTACATGGAATCCTCATTCAATCACCTCTACCAAGCCATATGAACGAAGAATATCTAACTGACCTAATTGATCCACACAAGGATGTCGACGGTTTTCACCCAATTAATCTAGGGAGATTGGTTCAATCGAGAAAAGACTGCCTCATTCCATGTACGCCAAATGGGGTAATGCGCCTATTAGAATGGTCCGGGATTGAGACCGCTGGCAAGACTGCGCTGGTCATTGGTCGTTCGCGCAATGTCGGGATGCCTCAAGCGATTTTATTGGCCGCACGTGGAGCGGATACGACAGTGACGATTGCTCACTCTAAAACCGCAGATATGGCTGAACAATGTCGCAGTGCAGACATCCTAGTTGCTGCTGTGGGTCGACCTAACATGGTAAAGCGGGACTGGATAAAACCAGGAGCGGTAATAATCGATATTGGCATAAATCGTGTTGATGATGACGCCGATTCTCGAGGATACGTGCTCGTTGGGGATGTTGAACAGTCTGCTGAACAAGTTGCATCATGGATTACCCCTGTCCCAGGCGGTGTCGGACCGATGACGGTCGCAATGCTGATGGAAAACACGGTTCAAGCAGCGGAAAACATCATTCAACGGTAAGTATCATATCTTATTTGTTGCAGTAGTAGACAATGGAACAGCGAGCACCAAGACTGGCAAGTGCTGGAAAGATTTTAGGAACGCTCATCATCCTAACCACGATTGCTAATCTTAAGTTAGACCTAGTAAATAATGCAGGAATTTCGATTGAGGAATACCTCGGATTTGGCTCTGCCTTGGTGTTTTACGTTACATCTTTCCTCGCTTCTAGAGAACGGAAAATTGTGTCTTTAGCCAACAACTTGTCGCTTGAAGAACAGTTCGAACTGCTCGAAACTATCCCGACTAAATCCGGTGGTGCAGGTACTAATGCAGATATGCAGAGCATGCATACTAAGTCAATTGTTAGTTCGATAATCGGCGGTAAGACAGATATTGATGAAAGTAAGGTAAATCAAGCAATTGGCACTCTAAGTTCGGGTGAATTTGGCGAAACGGCAAAATCACTGGCTCAACAATTACCCGCACCGCACAAATCTGCAGATAACGTAATCCAGACCTCAACGTCAGCTAACCAAAATTTTGCTAAACACGGAAACACTAACATCCCGCTACCGCTTGTTCAACAAGATAAGCAACCTCCATCAGACAAACCAAAAAACCCATCCGATTTTCAGCAAAGCGAACAACTTAGTGGGAATAATTCACAACATGAAAAAGCGAGTATTCCAGATGTCAGCGACTTGTTTGATGATATCCAGCTGAGTGCGGTAAAACCTAACGATAGAGTTCCCAATGAACTAATTGAAACACCGGAACTACCTAACCTGGATGATTTATTCTAATCATAACTTAATACGGGTTAACGCTTTCAGCCTTTATGTGTGGACTCAGCGCTATGACCTTCACAGCCATTCGACAAACAGTGACGGTGAGCACAGCGTGGAATCTGTCGCCAAATTAATGCGAGCGAATGATGTAGAATATTGGTCACTCACCGACCATGACACTATCTCCGGTTGGGAAAGTGCAGAGAAGTACGCTAAATCAGTAGGTATTAATTTTATTCCAGGAGTTGAGATTACTTGCGAGCGTGGTTTGCCACCGGACGCCGATGAACTGGATCGTCAATCCCGAGAACGGGCGTCAAAGTCTTGGCATTTACTAGCTTATTTTCCCACACTCAAACATTTTGATGAACCAGCGCTGAGATTCGCTCAATGGCTTACGCCGCTCCAAGATAACCGAATTCCAAGGATGAAAGAGATGATTGACAAACTTGCAGACTTAGGTATGCCCATTGATTATGAGGTTGTTGCTGAAAAAGCTGAGGGGTCTATTGGCCGGCCTCACCTTGCCCAAGCAATGGTTGAATATGGCTATGTGGAGTCAAAACTAGAAGCGTTTGAAAGATGGATTGGTGATGGACTTCCTGCGCATGTTGCCCAGCCAAAGCCTAGTATCGCTGAGGCAGTGGAAATGGTCAGTAAATGCGGTGGCGTTACTTCTCTGGCTCACCCGTTATACTATGGTGTCCCGTCGACAAGGCTAGCAGAATTTTGCAAGGAAATCGGTGTCGATGCAATTGAAGCATTCCACCGCAGTCACAGTGATGAATATCGATATGAATTATGGCAAGCATGTAGAAACATCGGCCTGCAGATTAGTTGTGGCTCTGATTTTCACGGTCAAAGTTACGCCCAACTACCTGGTAGAATGCCGACACCGATAGACGATTTATGCGTTTGAAAAGTTAATCAATCTGTCCAGCATTAGTGCGACTTCAAACAAAATTACCACGGGCATAGCAACTAAAAATAGCGATAAGGGGTCTGGAGGTGACAGGAAAGCTCCAAGAATAAATGCCGTGAACCAAATATGTTTACGGTACTGAGTAATTTGCAATCGTGATGCAATGCCTAAACGCAAACAGAGAATTGTAATCACTGGCGCTTGAAAACCCACAATACAGGCTAGCGCGAGATTAACAATAAAACCAACATATCCAGATAGCCGCCACTCCGTGCTTAGGCCTGCATTCTGCGCATCATCGGTCAAGTATTGCAATATCATCGGCGTTAGAAAGTCCCAAGAGTAAGTCAAACCCGACAAGCCCAAACTAAATATCGCCAGGATTGTAAGTAAAAATGCTGGACTAAATTTTGGCGGCTTAAGTTCTAATTCGGCTAATCTTGCCCGCAAGGCTGGATTTTGCGTGCCATTACGAACCAATGACAGAATTAGGTATACACAGATCACGATTATACCAAAGCTAACCGCAATTTGAAATTGTAATAGAATGAATTCAATCGGTGAAGTTACGATTATGTTAACACCCTCAGGGAGCCGCTCGTCAGCAATCAACCAAGATACAACTGATTTTGTTAGGGAGAATCCAATAACAACGCTTGCTAAGAATAGAAAAATCAACAATTTTGCCTGCTTACGCAGGAAATCTGATGCATCACTAATCATTTGGCCGCCAGGAGAATCAAGCAGACTCTTGACTGAATACTCAAGTCCGTCTTCACCAGCCATGACACTCCCAGTACTAGGTTAGTGATAATTGACACTATTATGCCTAAGACCACAGATGTGAAGGGGATGAATCAAGTATCGAACGTCGGTTTGCTTTCAGTCGCTGTAATCGATAAACAACGAAAGCGGTCATCCACAGTGAAGGAATTGATAGAATAATTGCGACCCACATCCTTTCTTCACTGTACTCGTTGTCTATGCTTACCTCGATGACATCCCCTTGATTTGTGCTCGGATTATGCATAACTATGAGATTGTATATCAGATAATTATCTGTTTTTATTTGAATTTCATCACCCGCATCTATGGTGTAATGTTCACCAATACTAACTAGATATAGCCAATCAATTGACCCATTTTTCATCGCATTGACACTCTCCTCTGCTGGAATGTAAACTACTTCAAGAGTAAGAGATTCATCGAGATTCTTGATGGATGATTCTACGGTTTCGCCATATTTTAACTCCTGAATTATCTCATATGTTGAATCTTGCGGGCCGAGTCTAAACGAAACCCTATCTTCTGAGTTTTCCACCTGAACATTAACCGCCATAAGAATCAAGGTAAACATAACTAAGGCGATTGCACCCTCTACAATGACGTGTCTTCTAACTTTAAATTTATCAAAACCCTTGAAAAATGAACCATAATCATTCCGTAATCTTGGTTGAAGATGATGAATAAATAATGCCCCCACACCACCGATAATTAGACCAAGTGGAACATCAGTAAACCAATGTATTCCCAGGTACAGTATTGAAAAAATGAATAGTATTGTGTTGATAAGGACAAATAGGAAATAATTGTAATGCCGCCAATCTTTCATTTTGCCACCGGTTTCCTTTACATGAAGATAATTTAGCATTAAAATTCCAAACGGAATAGCAACATGAAGTGATGGAACTGCGTTATCTAAGGGATCGTGAGTAACATAGAACACTGTGTATGCCCCATCATGATACAATAGTGCTTCCATCCCAGGTATCCATGAAGAGGTTACCTCAACATTGAAGAAGAGGTAATATGGCACCGCTAGTGCGTAAATTAGTAGATAATTTAGCGCTACTTTGTCAGTCATATCCCGATCACCAGTATAAGCAAAATACACTGTTGTAACATAGATTAAAAATAGGTAAATAAACAAATAATGGAAGTTCAAGATTGCCGTCAGTGTATCATTGAGAAAGAAATCTTGAACATGCTTGACAAAATCTCCCTCGATAGCATAAATCAAATCGGTCCAGTGACCTACCTCAGATTTGATTGGCTCATTTAGTAAATCGGTTATCGCCTTCCACTTTACGATTATTAGGTAACCCATGGCATGAAGATAGTATCTCTTTTCGTGGAATTCTTTAGCCCACATAGACAGTGGTACTCTGTGTTCCTTTTGATTAATTGAAAATAGCCAACACACAACCGGAGTGAATAATACTACCAGTATCATCATGATTGTATATGGACTCATGATTCCGACGAGACCAATGTGAATATATCCTTTTTCACCCTAAGACCCAGATGGCCGCCTTTTGTCGGCCAATGGACTATTCGCGACTGGTTAAGTTTTCAATGACTTAACCTACGCCATATTGTGTCTGACTGGGAGCAGCCTGCAGAAAACACGCTAGACAGTCTAGCTCATGGGATAACTAACTGTGATGGTATAGAGTTAGATCTGCGTATGACTGCTGATGGCGAGTTAGTGATACACCACGACGCTAAAGTTTCTGTAAAAAACGATTTGATCGCCAATAGAAACCCATACGTTGAATCATGGGACTTAGCTGAACTGGAGGAATTTGGATTTTGCTCACTGCGGGGTTTGCTTGAGGACAAGCGTGTACTTGACCAGTGGCAATATAACGGCAAAATGGTTTGTCTGGAATTAAAACGCCCACATCCAAATTCACCTCTTGGAGGTGGTTATTTTAATACCAACGGAATTACAAAGATATTATCTCAGATGATTGAAAAGTCATCTAGTCTACTTGACGAGTATGAAATACCCAAATCAAATACTGTGTTTTACGCATTTCATAACGGCATGCATAAATCAGTCAAAGATTCCAAATGTCAATATCATTGGGCAGAACTATTACCTGTAGTACCAAGATTTGGTCCGGGGAAAATGAAACGCATGATGGCATACCCACAATATTTGGTAACCCCCTTTGCGAGATTGATTAACAAACACAAATCAAGAGGTGCCGCTATGGTACCGTGCGCAATAGAGTATTTCCAACCATTCTACAACCGCCTGCTGATAGGCAGAAGTGTCGGACTTAGCGGTCGGAGATTAGAATATTTCAAAAAATGTCAAACTGGCATGCCTGTATATGTATGGCCTGCTAAAGAGAAGTATGAATTCCGTTTACTCAATTCTGGAATTACTGGACTTACAGATAATTTAGACCCAAATTTCACTTGGTATGATGACGGACATCCTAGGTGGCGATTTCCTGCAACACAGCCATTAGACAATGAACAACTCAATCAGATGGCCAACATAGAGTACGAAAATCACAATGATTTGCTAAAGGAATTTTCGCTGAATGTACCAACTTGGTCTGAAGCAGATCATTCGAGGAGAAATGAAATAACCAAAATGTGGTATCAGAAGTGGAACTGGAGTCAGCCTACTTCAACGTCTCAAACCAGTGATTCTGCTCCACCGTGGCAGGCTGTGAGACTTATCGGACATCGAGGATCTGGCAAAACACCTAGACCAGTTATCAAATAAATTTAGTCGACGTGGCGCAGTTCTTGATTTTCGGGAAAGTACTTTGGCCGGTATATTGGAACTCCTCTTCCTGCCCTCATTACTACCCGCTCATCGACTATTTGTGCTCCAATGCCAGCAACTCTTGCCCAGCCAAAGAAAGTAGTGTAATAGGTTGGATCTCTCAGACCAACGTGATGAAGTAGTGCCCCGCTGGCAATATCGACATTTGCGTTAGGATTCCTTATCTTCTTATTTTCCGACAGTACTTTCGGTGCCACCTTCCTTAATGCCCTAATTATTTTGAAATTCTCGTCATCAGGGCAGATTTTCTGTCCTAGTTCAAATTGTGCTGTTGCTCTGGGATCTTCAACGCTTAGAACTGCATGACCAAAGCCAAAAACAGGCCGACGCTCAGCAAGTTCTTTCCTAACGAATTTTTCTACTTCTTCCTCATCGCTAGTTCCTACTTTGAGGACGAACTCTAAGCATGATTGGTTAGCTCTTCCATGTAAAGGTCCTGACAAAGCGTTCATTGCTCCAGCAATCGCAGAATAGACCGTCGCCTTACCGGATGCTATAGATTTACCAGTGAAGGTGGATAGGTTACCGCCGCCGTGGTCCATATGCAATACCATATATGTGGATACAACTTTTGTCATCTTTTCGTTATCTATTCCTGCTAAATCAAGCGTGTCTACAAATCTGGCGACCAAGGATTTTGTCACGTCATCGACTGGTATGTCCCTCTCTCTACCCTCACGGTAACGGAAAATTAGGCCCATGAGCCTAGGCATTCTAGCGATGAGATTGAGTGCATCTTCAAGCCAGTCTCCCGTAGTTTCGAACATTCCTAGCGTGTGGATACCAATCGATAACCAATCCATTGGGTGACCATGTTTAGGCAAGCTTTGGAGAACCTCTTCCACACCTTCAGGAACAGTTGCCCTGTTTGATAATTCGGAGCGAAATTTAGCAGCTTGTTCTTGGTTTGGTAGTTCCTTGTTGAAAAGTAGGTAAATAACGTCTTCAGGTGCATATTCTACCAGCTCACTAATAGGATAGCCACAGTAATGCACCCCTTCGTCTGGGGTCACAAATGAGGTTCTACAGGTACCAACTGGGATTCCTCGCAGGCCAGTGTTGAGGTGGTTTTCTGTGACCTCACAAAGCACTTCTTCGTTGTCCAAGTAGCCCACCATATAAGCCGAGTTATAACTATGGTATAAAGACGGCCTATTTTCGGATAATCTAAAGGGATATGTTCATGTGGAACTTTTCACCACTCTCTAAATCCCTTAGTCGATTGACGGTCTGCCAAGACATGTATTTTGATTGTATTGCCATCTATCAAAATTGCATCCTCAGCGGTCAACCCAGGACATTCACGTTTTGTCTGCTGCCAAGAGCGGTCGGTAGCGAGATTCTCTGACCACCAGGGGTATGCTGCACATTGCTGTGGTCTATTTTGATAAATATTGCAGGTTTTATTGTCGTTCAAATAAATGCATATCCCGTCTTTTTCCCTACTTTTCAAGATATACCGACCATCCAAGGTTTGTTGACAATCCCTCGCTAACCAGTCAACTACAGATAAACTCATACTCGCTGCTATACGCTCAGCATCGTGCCTCGATAAGTAAACTATTCCACCCGGTTCATCACAGCATTTTCCACAACCGGTTTGGCAGGAAAAATTAACCCCGCTCATCCACCAAGGCCGTCTCACTCTTCCTCACCACTTTGCATCTTATCGACTGGAGTGATCGTCGATGTTCTTATGATGCCCTCGGGGTGTGGCTCAAGGACACCCATTATTGGTATCATGATAGTCTCATCCTCAGTTAGTTCTTCAACAGATACCGCTGATGCATCAATATTCCAATCACTATCGGGTGTGTAGCTATCGAGACTATCAATTGGCACTTGCTCTAATGATGTTGCGTTGCCCACAAACATCAACTCACTCTCCAATTCTCTTAACTCATCAGCGATGTCAATTAGGCCCTCAATTGATGCTGCTGAAGTTCGTTCGGCTAAGTTGAGTAACTTTGATTCCAAGTTGGTCAAAACGTCGGCATCTGCAAAAATTTGTGAGTTTGACTGGTCAATTCTTGCATCAATTCCAACATCTAAATCGGTTAATATATCTGCGGCAATCGAATGGTCACGCTCAACAATTCGGTTCATTTTAGCGATCAAATGCCTATCACTGTCTGCGACATCAATAACCGACGGTGCTTCCGGAGTTAATGTTGCTAAGGTCGAGTCAACATAGTCGTTAACTAAATCTCGATCTCTTAAACCGTCTAACAATTGTGCTAACTCTGGAGGTTGGTAATCATCAGATAATTCTGGTAATTCTGTATTGAACTCAATGCCGCCCAATTCTTGGTCACTGTATACCACATCAGTGACCGAATTAATTAACCGCTCAGCAACCGACTCAACGCTCTCAGTTTCGTAATTACTATCAATCAAGTCACGCTCTGGAATGATATCGTTCAACAAATTTTGAACATCAACAGTATCACTTAGTTCTACACCGTTCCGCAATGCAGATTCAATTTTATCAATCGCATTTCTCGTGCTGCGCCAACCTCGGTGATTGAACGTTGCAATCAATGCTAGTTGCTCATCTGTGAGGACCATACTCTTACGTACAGCCAAACTTCTAGCGTAAAGCATCAAACTGCCAACTCCAACAGGATTCAAAATAGTCTTAACACCTGACCGAAGCACATCCCACAGCCTAGATGCCGGCCAGTTATCCGGCAAACTCTTACTACTAACAATTACATGGGCATTCATGTTTAATGCGACATCGATGACCGTCCCCCATTTATTGGCAACCTCATCGTCAAGCAGAATGCTGTCAATATCATCAATGATTAACATTGACGCTGGAGAAAAAACCTCGGTCCAGTCACATTGTTGAGACAAAATTTCGGTTAATTCGCCACCGTGAACATAGTAGATCAAATGGTCATTTCTAATCAACATAGCTTGACCAATTGCGTTTAGTAAGTGTGACTTGCCAGATTCTGCATCACCAATAATAACAAACGGATTAGTTCCTTGTCGGGGATAATCAATCACTTGCTCAGCAAGTTGAGTTGCACGTTTATTTTCCGTGACTGTAAACCAACTTTTGAAGTTATTATGATCGTTAAATTGCAACTGCTTTGGCCAGTCTACTGGCGTTGGTATGTGGATAGTATGGTGATTCATCTCCACCTGTGAATGTCTTTGATGAACTCTTGCAGCAATATTTCTTTCCCCGGTCACCAAACTACTCCATATGGGGGTCCCGTCACTCTCAAAACCGAAGAAGGTATCATCGCCGTCTGATTTATCAGCGGAAATCTTAGCCAATGTTCTTTCTCGAAGATTATTTATCCGTTCTGCGACGGAGTTTACCGTCTCATTTGACTTGTTTTGCATACTTAACTTTGGCTGATAATCAGCTGAATCCCGACCAAGAATACCGTCAGCAATCAAGTCATAAGTTGGACGATTTCTGACGCCTACTCGTGAGAGTAAGGGTTTCCTTTGGCTGTTTTCCTTTACCTTACCAGTCAACCTAGCCAACTTAGAGTTTGCCCGCATGGTTGAGTTATCCTTTACTGCAGCATTGTTGGAACTTGATTCAGCGACTGCACTAAGATGAGCCTTTGCGCTTAGAATTGCCGTACTTAGGCGGGTTTCTCGGGAGTGCATTATTCATCCTCCGTAAAATAAGGCTCGATTGAATCACTATCACTAACTGAATCACTATTTTCGTACTGTCTTGACCATTGGCGATAGTTTTGCTCAAAATTGATTACCGTCTGAGCTCGCGCTGCCATTTCACGCGCCTTTCGTTTAGAACCGTCGCTGCTGTATATTTCACTTGCAGAGTAAACACGTGCATCTTCTCCGATGTTGCTCACCGGATTAATCAGTTTCTTTGTTTGATTCTGCGGCAATCGCTCAATCGATTGGATGGATTTACTTTCTGATGAGTGGTACACCAACCGGGATTTCGCTTGCGATTGGTTATCAAGCATATTTTGTAACGCATTGTCTATTCGTGCTGCTCGCTTGCCGAGTTCGGTATCGAAGACCTGTTTGTTTGACTTAAGTTCATCAACTTCAAGCAAATCTGGAATTTGAACTGTCTTATCTATTGCTGATACGTTGGTTTTTGACGCGCTAAAAGAATTACCTCGACGGTTTGTTGGCCGTTTTGTTCGCTTAATCCGGGTTGCTGGTCTTGGCTCAGCTTTTTTGTTTATTGGGTAATTAAACGGCACCTTTGCCTTAACAGCAACCGGGTTTTCCTCTGTTGGGATGTCTGTACCAATTGATTTTTGCTCCGTTGTGACTTTTGTCGTTGCAGCAAAAGCCTTGTCAACTATATTGCTAACAATACCAGTCTCATTTCCTAACTGATTGCTTGCAGGGGAAATAGCCTCATTGACTCCACCGGTTTCCTGCCAGTTTTCAACCAGTTTATTGAGTTGTTCTTTTGCATCTACAACATCCTCATCGGCTAAATTGATAGTACCTCCAGAAATTGCTTCGCCATTTTCATACCCGTCGTTGATTCTATGTTTGGTGAAGGTAATTTGTTGATTAATCCAAGATAGCTCTTCCTCGGTTAATTCCATACAGATTGGGTGCTCAATCAACGATTCCGGATCCAGTACTAGATTTTCCAAGTAGGGGGTTGTAATATTATCCAGCTCCCGCAATAATGTGTGCCTCTGTTTAACATTCATCACCCCGAGGTTACAGTGTGTCAGCAGTAAATGATCGGAGGACCGAATGCTATCGTTTATCTCTCTAAACATACCCATAAAGGATGGAAAGTCATTGATCGATAGCAAATACTCTAGATCAGCAATAACAACTATCGCTTGTTTATTTGCCCACAAGAAATTGTTAATGCGCTCACAAATATGCTCATGTTGGGGGTTGACTGAGTTGTGGCCTTCAACCACAGAAATACGTACGCAAGATGATTTGGGTATGCTGTGGAGATTAGTCAAGGTTCGTGACTCGTGACGCGATAATACAAGCACTGGCCTGCCATGGGCAGCCAAGATACCTGCTACATCAAGAATCAAGGTCGAATTCTCACCGTCATGGATAAGTGTATCACCATAATTCAGATGTTTCTCACCAAGATCAAATTTTTGCAGTTTCGCTTTGGTAAGTTGCCTAATGTACTCTGGTGCTTCTATCGTAACTTCGGTTTCAGGCAGGCGCGATGCGCGCTGTAATTTACGCGGATTTAGGCGGACATAATTCCACCATGCCGCTTCATTTTGGTCATTTTGAGGCTCTGGTGAATTGAGGGAGAAGTCAGGATACAGCGTTATAATACGGGCAATATCATCGTCTGCTAATTCAACCAACGAGATTAGTGCGTCCAAGCCAGTAGCATCACGCTCAATTTCCAACAAGCCATCTACTCCACCCAAAACAACATCAGATTCATGGATAGCTAATCTCGGTTGACCATCGAGAATAACCACTTGGCTAACTCTAGGTAACTGGTTTTTTGGTCGACGCTCTATTCGTAAATATCCGGATATGTCCAGGCGCACCATATCAGATGACAATTTAGCTAAAGCATCGTGTCCACCGCGTCGCACCTCAATTACAACGCCCTGTGGCAATTCAACCAAATTTAACACCCCTCGTAAGTCAGCCTTGTCTATGTGTTATTCAAGGATGCGGAAGAAAGTGAAGAAAAATTGCGATTTGGCATAGCAAAGAGAAATGCCGTTTTTGATTACAAAGACTTAATTCAATATATGCAGTGGTGATATTATGGAACCGCCGAAAGGTTTGGTTAAGTTCGACCAACTTGAATTGTGCCAACCATACAGGAGACAATTGCAAATTGTTACCTCAATATCGGTGATTATCACTATTCTAGGCTTGGTTCCTTGCTTACTTTATGGCATCAGTCCTGCGCTAGTGCTGATGGCTGTTGTATTCAGTGGCTCGATTTTATGGTTCTTTGGCCCGGACCTTATTAGTGTAATCAACACCCCGCTGGCAGTAAACTTGAATCATCCGTTTTTTACCGAGACGCCTGCTGGTAAGGCATCTGTTTTTGTGCAGTTTTCTAACGATGAATGGCAAGAGTTAGGTCCTCACAGAGTTCGCTTGATTGACGATGAGATGGTTGGTGGATTCAGTTTAGTTGAGGACGATGACGAATACAAATTTATTGGGCACTATAGTAAAGCTAAAAATAAAAACCGGGTTATGAAACAGGTAATAATCATCAATCAGGCTTTGAGTTTGCGCGATGGAGTTAATGGTCATCCGGACCCTATCGAAAACGCAAGGGCGCGCGAGAGTTTAGATTATGGCCTACTAGACCGGGCGTGGCTGGAGGAGGAAGAAATAGCTGTAGAGGGACCGCTGGCCAAACTCATCAACAAAGAGTGATTGGAAGGAAAATTTCTACCCTGCTAATTCAATAACCCTGCCTCAGCGCAACAAATTGTGTCAAACGCCAAAAAATGGACGGCGGTGATTGGTTCACTACCCGATGCCCATCAAGAGACTTTGCTTGGCGCATCACTGTCCAAACAGTTTGCTAAACTTCCCCTGTGGTTATCACACCCTTCCAATATAGGTGGATTTTATGGATTCTTAATCGCTGTAGCACTGGTTTTACCATATCGCTTTGGTTTAGATGACCATGCAGGCTGGTTGAACGATTGGATTCTTCATTGCGCATTGTTGATTGCATCATGCTTCTTACTGGGCCTCTGCTCAACTATCATAACGGCTATTTCGGGCAGATTGCCTGTTGCTCCTGCAAGGATTATACTATACCCAATGCCGTTTGTTGGATTGGCATTATTATCCATTGACAGGACAGATATTCTATCGATTTACCCATTCGTTTCTTGGACATTAATTCTACTCCCTGGGCCACTATACGTACACCTTTCTTGGGCACCAAGGTGGCGTTTATTATGTATGATTGATGATGGTAAAAATCCATTCGAAGGTTTGGAAAACGTCGATGAAGAATTGGACAATCATCATGGCACACTGATGGATAGTGAAATCGAATCGGTAGTCGACGATTTTGAGACCGCTGAGGAATGATCAGATTAAGCCAAGTTTTGGGCCAACTCGCTCAAATATTCGCAAAACTTCATCCAAATCATCCCGTGTTAGTCCTGCGGACATTTGGGTTCTAATTCTGGCCTTGTCCCGAGCAACCATTGGAAATACAATTGCGCCTGCCATTACGCCTTCATTAGCAAGCTCGTTAGTGAAGTCTTTGGCGACGCTGGATTCTCCACACATTACCGGAATAATAGGAGTTGTGGAAGCGCCAGTATCAAAGCCCATAGATTGTAACTGATTTCTGAAGTAATTAGTGTTCTGCCACAGTCTCTGATGGTGTTCTGGCTCGTCCATCAAAACTTCGACTGCGGCCTTTTGCGCTGCTGCGACACCGGGCGGTTGTGAGCCCGAAAGCAACCATGATCTAGAGTGATTGAGCGCATGATTTCTGGTCATTTCAGTACCAGCAAGAATGCCCCCTTGAACGCCTAATGCCTTTGAGAAGGAACCGGTCTCAAAATCAATGCTTCCTTGCAGTCCAAAATGGTCAACTATCCCAGCACCTGTTTCGCCTAATACCCCTTCACCGTGGCAGTCGTCAACATAGACCATTGCCCCATATTCTTTGGCTAATTTGTCAATCTCATCTAATGGAGCAATGTCACCATCCATTGAAAATACACCGTCAGTGATTATCAGTTTTCTTTTAGCAGATTCATTTGCTCGCAGCACAGCCTCTAATTCGCCCATGTCATTGTGGGCGTATACCGCACGGTTTGCTTTTGTTAAACGGACCCCATCAATTATTGAACCGTGATTTAATTCGTCACTAATAATGACATCTTCTTTGCCTGTTACTAGGGTTGGAATTAATCCTACATTCACGGTATATCCTGCAGAATAGATTAGTGCTGCCTCGACCTTTTTGAATTCAGCAACTTTTCTCTCCGCCGCCAGGTGGATGTCCATAGTTCCAGCAATCGCTCTGACACTACCGCTACCTGCACCGTACTTTTTGGTTGCATCGATCATGGCATTCATGACTTTTGGATGAGTAGTTAGGTTGAGGTAGTTATTTGCTGACAGCATAATTGTTGGTTTACCATCCATATCGCATCTTGGTTGATTGGGACTCTCAAGGGTTGGCGGCTCCCAAAGTAAAGACTGCTCAGATAGCGCTTGGTAGCGCGCTTCCATCCAACTCATATCGCCCGGCATAATTCCATCACAGCCTATCCAGTTGCTGGTACTTCAAGGCCTTTTGTATGCACATTTGTAGGATGAAGGTCAAAAAGGAGTAGTATTTGCGGACAACATGCGCATCACCGGCACAGTAAGCAGTGGACTCGGCAGAGCCCATATATTCATGGCGCAAAAGCACTATCAAGATCAATTTCAATCGCTCATGGGAAGTTCCGTGTGGCCGGGCACCCTTAATTTGAATGTCTCTGGTGATGACCTAACCAATTACATCGCATTGCGAATGATCACAGGAATAGGCACACTGGATGCCACAAATGAGCTCATACAAGCAGCAAAATCACTGAATGTAACGGACCTCGAAGCGAACCGTATTCGAGGATTTCTAAGAGATGGAATATCATTTGGCGGCGCTACTGCTTTTAAAGCACGATTTCATTTCAACAGTAGCAGTGTAGACTGCGCAGTTTTGATCCCAGATCTAACCAGGCATTACGACGTAGCCGAAATAATCTCGGCAAAGTTCCTTCGAGAACATTTTTCTTTGACTGACGGAGATAGCGTTGTGATAGAGTTATCGTGACTCATGAGGAATGTAGGGCAGTTTACCTATGCTGGACCATTCATGGAAAAGCAATGCTTCCATCTCTAATCGGCAACCAACTTCCCAACGACTCATCATTGTTCTTTCAAGAAATTCTTCTTTGGGTGGTTCGGTGAAAGAAATATCCACACTCTCAACTTGCTGGTGATTAATATCCGGCCAAATGACATCCCATAATACTAGCCAGTCAGGTGGTGCTACGCCAAAATCGACCGGCGTTTCTGGATGATTTATCGCATCATAAACCTGCTGTTGGCTCAATTCTCCGTTGGATAAACGATATAGCGCATTGGCTGTCCTGCGCACCTGATTCCACAGAAAAGCCTCGCCGATTATTTCGAAGCCAATAACGCGTCCATCGACAATCCATGGATTACAAGCAAAAATCTTACGAATTGGGTTTTTGCCCTCTTCTAGTTTAGCAAAATTGCTTGCATCATATGTGCCAATAAACAACTTAAGCCAATCTTGGAACACTTCACCCGGATATTGCCAACCTTGAATCCCCTCTAATCTGTAGCGATATACTCGATGCGATGCCAACCTCGGGTTCCAGTTCTTGTCCACTTCTTGAACGCTCAAAAAGGCAATTTCATCCGGCAATCTATCGTCAACTGCTCTTATCATCTTACGCTGGTTCAAGGAATCCCACAATGATTTTGCGATGGTTACCACGCCGCCATTTCTCCTCACATTCACCCCAGCATCAGTTCGACTTGACAAAACTAAGTTGTGACTAGAGGCTTCACTATCAAGCCAATTTAATTTAGTAAATGCCTTGATTAGTTCGCCCTGAACTGTTCTAACATCAGGTTGAATTTGGCTACCGTGGAAATGTCTGCCAATGTAACCGATGGTAAAGGCGAGGCGAACTCGCTCGGTCATCAAACCACTTATTCCTCTAGCAGGAGGGATGATGCTTCTTCGGGAGAATATCCTAATCCACCAACAGACCACTTTATGGCTGATTTCAACCACGGCATGACCTGCGGGTTAGACTTTGTCGGATCAACTACTTCGATAGCGTCTACCAAGTTGCGGGCTGCCATGTATAGTCTGTCATCAATGGGGATATCTGCCAATTCGAGTCTCCTTGCATACCGTTCATATTCTTTAATTGCTTGGGGAATCCTTCGACACTCAAGGGCAAAATCCGCAAAATCGACAATGTACTCATCGTTTTCTTCATCGAGATTCATCGCTTTCTTGTACGCCATCATTATTTTGCCGCCAGGGACAACATCTTCCTGAGCTTCAACATTAAGCATATTGGCAAATTCAGCGTAAGTGTGATGCACTGCTGCAATATCTTTGTTTGATTTACACATCTCATCAAGCATTTGAACGGCTCCTTCTAGGTCGCCCTCAGCGAACTTTTCAATGGCAGGCTGTAAAACTTCATCACTCACGTTAATAACTCCTGTAATTGCTGCGGAGAGGTTGCAGTTATTGAATGACTCGCTTGGGGTTAGTCATCGTTGTTGGCGGTAATTGAATCTTTCAAATCGCTTAGTAAGTTAGACTGGCTGTGTTTTTTGTGCATCTCATTCAGCAGCATTTTGCATTTGTCCCAATCTCTAATCGAGTAGAAACAGTGTTTTGGATCTGGCCTAACGGTTCTGATTGTCCTCTGATAGGTTAAAATCCCAACGAATGACCTTAGCAGTGATTTTTTTGCTTGATCGGCAACTGTATCATCAGCGCTATCGGCAGAACCAGGCATATTGACTGCACCGGCTGCACCCATTGATTCGTCAACAATTCCAACACCTGAATCGGTTAATATTGATACCGTGGCATAACCAAAAACCGTCCCAACCGGTGTCCTCTCTACAATAACTTCAGAGATACGATCAAAGAGGATTCGCCGGTGTGAGCGAGAGAGGAGAAAACTGTGCTCAAAGATTACTGCATCTGAGGTTATTGCGTAATGAAAACTGTTTTGATAATAAAACGTCATCAGGACAAAAACCGTGGCATATATCATGCCAAATATAGTGTAGTTATACTCAAAATTGAAATTACCACCAATCGGTTCATCCAAGAAGAAAGTAGCTTGCTCCGCCACTTTGTCGATTTGTATAATCAGTGGGGAAAAAGACACAAGCAGTAAGAATAGCGAAATCCAACGACCGGATGTTGATGTATTAAGTAGTCTGTTAAGCCAAGTTATGAATAGCATCACTAACGTGAAACTGAACAATTCAGAAAATCCCATAATTGATAATGTAATGTCAACAAGAAGGTTCTCGCTTTGTAAATTATCGACGCGCGCAAACAACAGGTGGATAAACAGAATCAATGCAGCAAGGGCATACATACCAACAAAGGCAAATGTGCTGGGCTTTTTTGTGAGATGAATCTCTTCACCCGGTATCAAGCGGAATTTCTTGGAAAGACTTTCAGCATTTTTCGACTCAAGTTCTTCACTAGCCTTTACTCCCTGAGTAGATTCTCCTTCGCTCATTTCAGCCCCTCTTGTATATCTTTAGGGTCTTATCCCACATGAATGTTACCCAATACCGTGGGATATTAGTGTAATATACCCCATGAATGTTCAGCGTTACCTCTTATCCATTCATAATCGGTGAGTTTACGTTTGCCCAATGTATCAGTTATTACCAACTCAACTACTTTCAACGGATACTCATTGTAAGTGAAATTTGACACCAAACCGCCGATAGTTGGCTGCTCAAAGGCCCAATGTGCTCGGTCGACTGCCTGTGCGTCGATGATAATTCTAACGGCGTCGGTCCACATCTCGACTTTGAAGCCTGGTAGGTTGCTGCCGGGGTTAGCCCCATGGTCACCCTCAACCGCCTCACAAGCGTATTTTTCCACCCGCACATTAGTGAAAGGTATGCTCTTGCCTGTCTTGGAATCATGGAACAATCCGCCCTGCGACAGGCTCATGTGGCTCAAATCACGTTTTTTCCAAGGCTCATTGTCCCTTGATGTTATGGTCATACTCAAGTGAGGCAAAAACCAGTCAATATAAGAGCCATCACTGAGATGTAACATACCCCAATACCATGGCACTGAAGGTGCTTGAACACAAACTTTCTGAAAATATCCTGTGCCTTCTACTGGAGATTCGTCGAGTAAACCGGTAACTTTGCACCCGTGTAGCCTAAGTATGTCATATCCCATATCCATTGCATATGTCGCAGTAGCGTGTTTTGCTGTCGACATTGCTTTATTCCACGGGGTCAGGCTAAACTGCATTTTCTTTGGTACATTCGGATTTTCTGCGAACTCATCGCTATGGAGGTTTAACCAAAACGCACTGAGATCGCTGTTCAAACCCATGGACATGTCTTCCTCTGTTAGCGGGATAACTGCACCACCGCCAGTACCAGATGTCGTAGCTTTGTTTGGCCAAGCCGGATGATTATCGTCAACCACTATCATGCGGCATTTTTTCTTGATATATGGCTCAAACATTCGATTACCGTCAAACCACCAAGCACAAACCATGCCGTCTAAGGAGATACCACCGTGGCCATCGAATCCTGGCCGCCCCTTTGGGGTCCATTCAGTGCCGCTGACCAGTACTTTTGGATTATCTTTTGTTGACCACAGAACCATTAATTGTTTGCCGCTTGGATTACCGTTTTCATCTTCAAGCATCAGTAACCACCACCACCAATCCCAAGTTAGGTGATGGAGCGGTGGACGTTCTTGCAACTTCCACATCCTGGATAGATCACCGGCAAATTTGTTCATCGCCTTGGTCATTCTATTTCCTTCCCCTTGAAGATGGCACCACCTATGAACAGTAGCGCTATTGCTTGAATCAACAACACAATGGTGGCGATAATCATCGAAACAAATGGACTTATATCACCCAAACCCGGATTGGCAAAGAAGTACTGTAAGGGTTCCGAACCGATCAATTCTTCCCTCTCGAAACCATCAACATTGGAACCCTCAACAGAGAACCCCGAGTAGATTAAAAGGGACATGTCAGGCCATACGATCAAACTAGCAGAATCAACGATTATTAAGGCCCACCCAATCACAGAAAACCGTAAAATTGGCGACTCGGGTACGCCCATCGAAAGTAACGCCATACCTAATTCCCAGGCGGCAAACGGTATTGCTAAAATGATCCCATAGCGCCACATCACTCCAAGGAAACAAAACAGCATCCCGTAAACTAATGTCGCCAACATTGCGGCAAACAGGATTGCTAACCATATACCAAATTCTGAAAATCGGAACAGCGAATCCCCCGGGCCAGCAAAACCTGTGACCAGTGCTGAGATTATCGTAAGAATAATCAAGTAAGGCCAAACTATTCCCAAGTAACCTATCACTCGGTAGAAGAAGACCTCAGTCCTGGCGATTGGTTTGGTCAACATGTAATGCATCGTCCCCGAAGTCATTTCGTCTCTAATCAAACCTGTAGCCATGAAAAGTGGAATAAAAATACTGATTATGAACACGAAACCAAGTTTGCCGATTCCAAGGATAGATGCTCTGTGTAAGGCTTCTTTTGCATAGGCCTCATCATCTGGGTCCTCATCAACAAAACTATCTGCTTCATATCTAAATTCTCCAGTTAAGGTCAGCGACAATTCTATGTCGCATTCTACACCATTATCATTGGTGTCTTTTTGAGAACTTGTTCTAGCATCAGTTCGGCAGTCGCCATCATCATCATAACCAACACTTACCGTTCGAGTCCCGGTTGGCGATTCATTCCAATCAAAGTCATCTTCATCAATCCACACACTTGGATCATCAGGCGGAATTGGTGGGTCAAAAAATCCGGGATTTGACAGTTCAGAAAACGGATTGGTCCCGTAAAGTCTCTCTTGACCATCGGGGTACAGATCACCGTCAGAATCAGCCGAATCACCATCGTTATCCACGGATTCAAAATCTCGCTGCATGGCGTCGACATAAAATAACATTAGCAGGCTAATGATAACCAAGCCGGTGATTAACACGACCCAGGTCGAAATTTTGGTCCGATATTGGCGCATAGTGAATTCAGTTATGGCCGATGCCTTTCGGTCCAAAGCCCGAAAAATCGTGTTTGTACTATCGGCCATTAAACACCACCACCGGTCAAGTAGCCGAGGATAGAAGACAGGTCATCATCTGGATTATCTATTGAATCGACTTTGTGGCCACCATCAATTATTGTCCTAGGCAAATGACTGTGAAAATCGCCGAGGTTGCGCGTTTGGACAGTTAGTTTTTGCGGATTTTGGAATGAAATACCGTGTACTGAATCGATGTCAATCACACTCTTTGCTAGATCTTTAGGTGAGTCACACCCAATATCGATACGATGTGGAATGTTATCCATTTTCTCTCTGATGGCATGAAGATTGCCCAGTGCTAGTAAACGACCGTGGTGTAAAATGACAATTTGTTCAGTGATACGCTCAATTTCAGTCAAAATGTGGCTACTGACAATCACCGTCCTACCCATTCGACCCAATTCCCTAATTACGTTCATGATGGTTGTTCGCGCCAGGGGATCACAGCCTTGAAGAGGCTCGTCTAGTATAATGAGCTCTGGATCACTAACAAGTGCATGGGCAATCTTAGTTCGCTGACGCATACCCTTGGAAAATCTGCCAATTTGTTTGTGTGCAACATCAAGCAGGCCGACGAAATCCAAAACCCGGTCCGCCTCGGCTTTCGCATCAGCTCTGGTCAACCCATTCAATCTAGCAAATGTCGAGATGAAATCGTGGGCAGTCATCCAATCATGCATTTTCTCACCTTCTGGAACAAACCCAACCCGCGAATATGGTGCTGGGTTTTTCCACGGGTTGGTGCCAAACAAGCGCACTTGTCCTGAACTGGGTTTTAGTTTACCCATGAGGATTTTGAAAAGCGTTGACTTGCCTGCGCCATTCAACCCCAAAATACCTGTGACGCCACCAGACAGCGCAAGTGTGACACCGCTTAAGGCGTGTATCTTACCGTAAGTTTTGCTAACATTTTCAAGCAATATTACAGGCGCTTTTTGTTCTGGTTGCCACTGACTTGTCTGCGCTTGGCCCTCTTGATGAATGTCCGGCATCATTCTCTAGTCACCTCCATTGAAGCAACGCGTGAAGAAAGTATGTAGAGGAAAAATGCATTCATCATCACAAGCGATGCTAATGACCAAGTCCAAGAATACTGATCGTATGTGGTTTGAGTACCCACTAAAGCTTGACCTACATGCGCTAAACAATCGTATGGGGACAGTAAATACATCACATCGCGCTCAAACAGGTTTGAGACGAGTACTGCTAGGGTTTTTGACCCGAGTATGATCGCCACTAAACCAATTCCTGGGAAGAATTTACCTCTTGAAACACTCGACAACCCGAGACCAATGCTAGTGTAGGTGATTATCAGCAAGATACCTCCAGCAAACGCCGCCAGAAATAACGGGAAGGTATCAATAATCCAAGCCCAACCATGACCCATCGCAAGTATCTCGACAAAATAGTAAATCATCAATGTTAGCAGGATAACAAATGCCTGTATTATCGCTACTGAGATATATTTCATCATTACATAATCAAATCGACTGATAGGTCTAGAGAAATACAATGCTGATGTGCCATGATACCTGTCTTCCGATATGACACCGCCAACCAGTAGTGCAGCCAAGATTGGATAATATAGCATATTACGAGGCAGAAATCCCAGCACATGGCCGTATAGATTATCCCGATTTACGCCCCACATTGTGTGCAGTTCCGGGCTGCCGATTAGTGCTGCAAGTAGCGTCAGTCCGACATCAGCCAACGACGCAATAAAAACGATAACAATGAATAGTTTTGTCGGTAGACTCCATGGCCGATGCCCCTTGCGAAAAATACCTAAAACATGATGCCTCAATATTGCCCAATTACGCATCCATCTAGGATTCAAAGGCCCATTCCATGGCTTGTAGACTTGTTCAAAAACGTAACCAACAGACGCTGAGTTGCTAGTTACCTGAGCAGTTGCAGATTCATCACCGTCTTTTGAACCCCATGCTGCGTCCATCCGCCCTTGACCCGTCACGGGCGCGTCTTCCGAATAACTCAAATCATCTAACATAGACTCATTTGGATTTGGATTATTTTCGTTCAAGACCCTCCCCCCATGTGGCTAGGAGCATCAATCTGACGAGCGTGCACTGGGTTACGCAGCAAGTCTTCACTGGTTTTTACTTCATACCCAAGATTTTCCATAATTACAATAAATAAATCTTCGAGTGATGCCTCATATTCATGCATGCGACGTATCTGTGATTCGACCTCATTAGCACAGGCGATTATTTTGGATGTAGTGTCATCGCCCTCGTGTAGTACTCGCATTATTCGGCCTTCACGTCTGACTGTCAAACCAGTGGCGGTCATTTTTTGTTCCAGCTTAGATGCATTGCCCCAAACATGAATCTCTATTTCTCTATCGATATCCTTCAAATCGTCTATTTTTCCCTGCGCAGCAAGTTTGCCTTTGTGCAACAGCACCATATTTTCACAAACCCTTTCGACATCATCCATTAAGTGTGATGCCATCATAACTGATCTATTGCCGTTAGTCACCATATTCTGTAGTGTTGTAATCATAAATTCGCGGGCGGTTGCATCAAGGCCGTTTGACGGCTCGTCAGCAATAATTAATTCCGGATCATGAATAATGCTACACGCCAGCTTTGTAGCTTGCTTCATACCGGTTGAAAAACTGCCGATATTCCTGTAACGTTGTTCTCCCAAACCGACATACTGCAGAACTTCATGTGCTCGTGACATGGCAACAATCGGGTTCATACCAAGTAATTCCCCGGAATACTTGACCTGATGAATTGCTTCCATGTCTGGATTGAGGGCGTCATATTCTGGCATGTAACCGATTCTAGACCTGATTGCAGCTCCTTCAGTTCTGATATCATGCCCTAAGACCGTTCCTTGACCAGAAGTTGCTTGAATTAAACCAAGTATTGTTTTGAGAAATGTTGACTTCCCAGCACCATTCGGTCCGAGCAATCCAGTTGCACCTCGCTTAACTTTTAAGTTGAGATTTTCCAAAGCCATATGCGGTCCATAAGACTTGGATAAGTCCGTTGTCTCGATGATATAGTCATTGACCGACATGGTTTCCCAAGCAAAGGAGACAACCGGCTACCTTTGAATGCTGCGCTGAATTGGCCAGTTAATCCTCTTGCTTAATCCCGTCACGCGTTTTTATCGCCACGCCTTTCTTCATTACACGCAAATCGTCAGCTGTTGAATTAGCCACGCCGTGGCCAATTAATTCCCCAGTCTGACTGCATATCAAACACGCTTCCCCGGGCCTTAGCCACGGGTCGCAGGCCAAGGTAAAGCCATGGAATACATTTCTGCCCTTCCTAACATACGGTTCAGCATCATCATTCACGACAACAATTGCCAACCCTTCTCCGGAATATGGCGATATAGACGCTTGGCTAAATTGCGTTGGTAGGGAGCGCCGGCGACGCTGGAATAATTCTTTGGCACCGTGGTTAGTAAGCGAAAGGCCCCCATCACCTAATCTAAAGCTTGCTAAATGGTGACCGGATGGTGATAGTAAATTCTTGATTCTACCATACTTATTGACCACAAATTCCATCGATTCAGTAATTTCATCTGCTGTTTCTTGATCAACATTAAACAACACTGATAACTTATCTCTCGCTTTCCGACGGTTGAGTTTGGTGCTGCTGTTCTGGAAAACCTCACGATCAGTGATAGTAAATATTCCATCAATAAGTTCAACGCTTGAAGCCATTTCAATACCAATCAGTTTGTCAAAAATAGTGGACTCGAAATTTTCTTTGCGCAAGTCTATCGGAATAATTCCTCTGCCAGTAAGGCCTAATCTTTCCAGTGAAGTGGTGATTTTTACCATATCCAATTTATCATTCCACAACCACTTGGGTCCTTCAATATGGCAGAACGGGTTGAGATCTTCGAGTGCGTATGGAACTAGGCCAATTGGTGTGTTTACCATGATTTCCAAACCCGGCAAACACTGCATTAATTTAGCAACAATCCCATCACACTTGTCTCTCCATGGACCGGATTGACCAAAGAAGATCAACACAGAATCACCACCTTGTGTTGCAGAGTCACTAGGATGCCAACGATCTGCCAGCAAATTGTTAGCAGCGATTATGTGAGGCCTGTTAATTGTGTCAGAACCCGCCCATTGCTCGCCACCCTTACGTGGAGTAAATTGTGACTGTAGAATCCAGTCCCAACCTTTTTCCCAACGACCAGAGTTGGTAATTTCTTGTGACGATGTTGTTTCGTTCAGCGGAATGTTATCGCTGGTTAACTTGATTAGATCAGCCGTAGCAGGGTTTGTAGTCAGCCACAAGAAAGCGTCTCTCAAAGCGGGGTGTTGATGACTTCGCTGTTCGACTAAGCGCCAAATACTGCCATCACGCACTGCTTGCCGACAGCGTGACAATTCCGCCAGAGTAATCTCAAGATTATACTTTGATAGCAAGGTTATTCGCTCGTCGCTTGGCAACTCTTTGACTCCCTGTGGAGTGTAAGAACTAATGCACGGAGTAATGATTGGCCATTCGAATAAAGACTCCAACTTTTGTGTCCCCCAAGGGGTGAGAATACGACCGTCACGAGCAAACAAAGCATATGCTGCGGAGTCAAATAAGTCCGCACCAAGAGCTATAGACATTGGAAATAGCATTGGATGTCCACAACCAAACATATGTACTGGTCTATCAGGCGGTAAGAATGGTATAGTTGAGAGCATAATTTTGGTGTATTCTCGATAACGCTGTTGCTCCATGACGGGAACGATACCACCGATTGGATGAACTGCAAAGTCAAATTTGGCCATTCCAGTGGCAGATTTTTCTCTTAGTTCTGGGTAGATTCCACCTTGAATTGGTCCGTTAATCAAGGTAGTTTGCGCTGCATCTAGCGAGCGATCTGCACGCTTTATTGTCTCTTCAACCGCTTCGTTTACCTCAGAGTATTTCATATCCGGGCGTGAAAATACATCCAGCATTGTTGCAATATCAACACCGATATTTCGCTGAAATTTGACTATTTCTTCAACACCTACCTCAACATCGCCATAAATGTAGGATTGAAATGTCCCTGAATCAGTCATCACCACACCTGGGTAATCCAATAAGGCATGAACTCCATCGGTGACTGCTTTATCTTTCAGTTTAGCATGTTTCCAAATTATGTATGAGTTGGTGATTAGAGCGCCGATACCATACCTGTCCCACATCTCTCTCGGCTCGACAGTTCGTATGTTAGGGTTGATTACTGGTAATAACGCAGGAGTATCTAAAATCCCGTGTTTGGTATGCAACTTACCAAGCCTCGCTCGACCGTCTCTAGCAGTTACCTCGAAGAGACCCTCATCGCCATCACGGCAGGGTGTGGGGTTAGGTCTTGGTCGGTCTGACCACACTGGCATGTTAGTCGCTGTACCATTGGTAATTTGAATTAACCCATAGAAAAATGAATAAATTGATTAAACAAACTCAACACTACCGTGGGCCAGAATAAACTCTCTACCCAGTTCGTCGAAGGTATCCAGCAACTTGCTGGAGAATCTTATTGTTGTTATCTCCTTATCTGACTCTAAATCAGCCTTGATGCCGTCAAGAGTTCCTGGGGCTGCTCCGCAAGATAAACAAGCTCCGGTTAGATCAAGGACGAAATCTAAAGTCTGGTTTTCACCGTCATCAACCTGCTCCAAAGATTCGACTTTGATTCCCCCGCCGTGTCCATCAAGCGCAGCCCTCACACTACCTAGCCTTGCGAGTAATGCTGGAACCAATTCAGTTGAATCTACTAGATTGAACAACGACTGAGCTCTGAGTTTGGCATCATATATTGGATCCGTGGTCTCTTCAATGCGCTTCTGTGCCTCTGCATCAAGTGATTCCTTGGCCTCAGCTGCATATCTAGCAACCAGGTCTTCATCAGTCATATTAGTTGGAATACGCTTTAGTTTTTCATTGTTTGTAGTTTTTAGGCCAACCTAAAACCGTATTACTGCGTCCCATTTATTTACACTCATTCATAAAGGTGAATCATGTGGTGGTGGTTGGTGAGATAATGTCAGAACTAGTCCTAGACATCCGAAATCTCCATGTCTCCGTAGAGGGAAAGGAAATCATCAAGGGTATTGATTTAGCAATCAAGTCCGGTGAAATCCACGCCATAATGGGACGAAATGGTGCCGGTAAATCAACTCTAGCCCACGTTCTAATGGGACACCCAGCATTCGAGATTACCCAAGGTGAAATCTATTTCCTCGGCAAAGCAATCGACGAATATGACGTTTTTGAACGCGCTAGAGCTGGTATGTTCCTATCGTTTCAATACCCACCGTCTATTCCAGGCGTACAAGTCGGAAACTTCCTCAAGAAATCGGTGAACAATGTTAGAGCTGAAAACGTCAAAGCAAGGGCCTTCCGCAAAGAGCTAAACGCTGCCATGGAAAAACTGGAAATGGACAAAAGTTTCCTTTCAAGGTACGTCAACGATGGATTTAGTGGCGGCGAAAAGAAGCGTTTGGAGATGCTCCAAATGATGCTTTTAGAGCCCAAGCTTGCGCTACTTGACGAGACTGATTCCGGACTTGACATTGACGCGCTCCGATTGGTTGCAAGAGGGATAAACGAAACCGCTGAGAATACCGGATTTTTAGTCATCACTCACTATCAAAGACTCCTTGATTTAGTCAAACCAGATTTCGTACACGCAATGATTGACGGTAAGTTTGTGAAGAGTGGCGGACCAGAATTAGCCCTCAAACTAGAAGACAAAGGATATGATTGGCTGGAGGCTTGAAAATGAGTGAAGAAGCAATTAACGCAGTAGGAGATTATCAATATGGGTTTCACGACCCAGAAAATGCAACCATTCGTTTCGACAAAGGACTGTCTGAACAAGTTGTTAGGGACATTTCAGAACTGAAGGGCGAACCAAAATGGATGACCGATATCAGAGTCAAAGCTTACCACCATTTCATGGAGCGACCAATGCCTGATTGGGGAAATTGTAACATGTTAGAGTCGATAAAATTTGACGACGTTACGTACTTCCTCCGGTCATCGGAACAAACCGAAAAGAATTGGGATGACGTCCCTGATGACATCAAAAATACCTTCGATAGACTAGGTATTCCAGAGGCGGAGCAAAAATGGCTTGGCGGCGTTACTGCTCAGTATGAATCTGAAGCAGTCTACCACTCTATACGAGAAGACCTAGAAGAACAGGGAGTTATCTTCCTCGACATGGATTCAGGTCTAAAGGAACATCCTGAGATTGTCAAGAAATTCTTCGGCACCGTCATCCCCTATGCTGACAACAAGTTTTCCGCCCTCAACACCGCAGTATGGAGCGGTGGGTCATTCATCTATGTCCCAAAAGGAGTTCATGTAGAGATGCCTGTTCAAGCATACTTCAGAATTAATGCTAAAAACATGGGCCAATTCGAACGAACTCTAATTATTGCCGACGAGGGTAGTAGTATTCACTATGTCGAGGGATGCACTGCGCCAACTTACTCAACTGACTCATTACACTCTGCAGTTGTGGAACTAATTGCTATGGATGGTGCTAAGATTCGTTATTCAACAGTTCAGAACTGGTCTGCTAACGTCTACAACCTTGTTACCAAGCGAGGTATTGCTCACAAAAATGCAGTTGTTGAATGGGTCGATGGCAACATCGGCTCCAAACTAACCATGAAGTACCCAGCGGTAATTTTGAAAGGCGAAGGATCGCACGCAGAAATAATCTCTGTCGCCTACGCTGGCGAGGGACAACACCAAGACGCCGGCGCTAAAGTTCACCATTTAGCCCCCAATACTACCTCAAACATCCTTTCAAAATCGATTTCCAAGAATGGAGGTCGTTCTTCCTATCGGGGTTTACTAAAAGTCAACCCAAAGGCACATGGTTGCCGTTCAAAAGTAGTTTGTGATGCTTTAATGCTAGACGCTGACTCAAGGTCTGACACCTACCCCACAATGGAAGTAGGAAATTCTAGCGCAGACTTAGAGCATGAAGCTAGCGTATCGAAGATATCTGGTGACCAATTATTCTACCTCATGAGTCGAGGTTTTAGTGAAGAAGAGGCTATGGGACTCATCGTAAATGGGTTCTTTGAACCATTTACTAGAGAGCTACCAATGGAATATGCTGTCGAACTAAACAAACTCCTCGAACTTGAGATGGAAGGTGCAATTGGATGAGTTACCTAAACCTACCAGTGCCAAATAAGTCTGAACACTTGTGGCGCTACACATCTTGGAAGAGGGTCCACCCAACCAAAATCGACGTGGTTCCGAAAATAACCCCCGCCACAGTAATGGTGAATGGACAAATAACTGATTCCGATACTGTAAATCATAACCCACTAATTGAGGAAATTTCTCGAACCTTTCTCGCAGAATCAAACGATACTTGCCACAACATAACCGTTGATGAGCAAAACAGCCAGTTAACCATCGACGTTAATGGACATGATGCGATGAACTCCTGCAACTTCCACATCCTAGCCAAATCATCAGGTAACATAACGCTACATATTTCGGGAGATGTGGAATGGTTTGGTATTTCTATCTCGGGTCACCTAGCCAAAAATGTCAATCTATCATTTGCAATTATCAACGACCTTAATGAATCGGCTACGATGCTAAGGGTTGAAGACTGGAATATTGCGAGGGACTCTACTCTTGAATATGGTGAACTATCAATCGGTGGGAATCGCCTCAAAAGTGACATTAGAACCTATCTCCGCGGGGAAAATTCTTCCTTAACTCAAAATATTGCAGTTTACTGCAGCACCACTAGAGTCGATGACCACCACATCGAAATTCACCACCTTAGCGGCCGCAGCAATTCCTCATTATCGGTTAAGTCTGCTTGTTCTGATAAGGGACACGCAATTGGTACCGGATTATTAGCGATCGACGAGGACTGTGACCAGACTGATGCAGGTCAAGTTTTCAAGAACCTGTTATTATCCGATCAAGCCAAAGCAGAATCAATCCCGGAACTAGAGGTGCTATCAGATGATGTCAGTGCAGCCCACGGGGCTGCAAGTTCATCTGTCGACGAAGAGCAAATACACTACCTGATGACTCGAGGTTTTACACCAGAAGATGCCAAAGCGGAAATCGTTGAAGGTTTCCTAATCAGCAGTTTTGCGAAGATAAATAATGATACAACTAGACAGTTCCTGCTTGACGCGCTGTCAACCCAAAGCCATGATTGAGGTGAAGATTTTGCGCGAAGATTTTCCAATTTTGCAGCGAGAAATCAATGGCTATCCGCTCGTCTACCTTGACAATGCTGCAACCACCCAAAAACCAAACTCAGTAATTGATGCGATGAATGATTATTACTCAAACTCCAACGCCAATGTTCACCGAGCAGTCCACACTCTTGCCGGTGAAGCAACCGAAGGGTATGAATCCTGTCGGCGGGCGTTAAAATCCCGCTTCAATGCCAACAAAGCCATCATAACTAGTGGCACAACCGAAGCGATAAATTTGGTTGCCCATGCTTGGGGGAGGGCCAATTTGTCTGATGGTGATGCGATTATTTTGACTGAAATGGAACACCATTCCGATATTGTCCCATGGCAAATGTTAGCCCAAGAGATGAACATTGAGCTTAGGTACGTGCCGGTGCAAAAAGACCTTACCCTTGACATGGAACTCTTTGAGGCCGCTATTAAGGGGGCAAAGTTGGTCTGTGTAGTCCACATCTCAAATGTACTGGGAGTATGTAACCCGGTAGAGAAAATCGTTGAAATTGCTAAACAAAACGGAGCTAGAGTTCTCCTTGATGCTGCTCAAAGCGCACCACATCAGGAAATTAACTTCGAACAGATAGGCGCTGATTTCATGGCCTTCTCAGCGCACAAAATGTGCGGTCCGACCGGAATTGGCGCACTGCTGGTCAACGATGAATCATTTGATGAAATGCAGCCATTCATGGGCGGTGGCGACATGATTGAAACCGTGTCAATTCACGGCTCGACCTATCAAAAAAACGAGCAGAAATTTGAAGCGGGCACTCCAAGAATCGCCGAAGCAATTGGCTGGACAGAGGCGATAAAGTGGCTAAACTCCGTCGACATAAAAATCGAACACAAAAGAATTCTCGAATCTGCTAGGTGGCTATCTGGTGAACTACGCAGAATGGGTATGACGGTGTATGGTCGTCATGATGATAATGATGCAGCTGTTGTGTCCTTCCTTCACCCAACGATGAACAGCGAGGACTTAGCACATTTGCTTGATGCTAGAGGTTTTGCAGTTAGAACCGGACATCATTGCGCTCAACCACTGCTCGACCGTCTGGAAATATCGGGTACTGTTCGGGTTTCACTATACTTCTACAATACTCATGATGAGGTGGTATCTTTTGTCAACTATCTAGAGGAAATTTTGGAGCGATTTGCATGAATTACTCAGCTGAATTGCTTGAACTGATCGAAGAATTCCAAGACATTGATGACAAAATGGAAAGACTTGAAATGGTTTTTGATCTAGCCGATGAAGTTAACTTACTACCTGTTGAGCAATGGTGCGATACTACACGAGTCCAGGGTTGTCAATCTGAAGCGCATGTAAAGGTCGAGGTGTTGGACTCTGAAGTTAACTTCTATGCCGGTGCTGATTCCAAATTAGTTCAAGGACTAATGGGCATTTTGACAATGGCGATACACGGTGCAAAGGCCGATTTAGTGCTAAGTCTAACTCCAGAGTTTGCAACCGAAATGGGAATACTTAATTCACTATCACCGAGTCGTTCAAATGGCTTTCGAAATATGTTTGACAAGGTGATGACTGAAGTAAAACAACAGGTTGATTGATATAATGACGAGTAAGGATTTGGTAATGGACCAACTCGACGAAGTTGAAGACCCGGAATTAGACATTTCAATTGTCGAATTAGGTTTGGTTTACGACGTGCGCATTGAAGATCGTGATGACGGCAAACATGCTGAAATTGATATGACTTTGACCAGCCCAGGATGTCCTGCTGCGGCTGAGATAATGGCCGCTACCCATCGAGCAGCGCTCAACACAACAGGTATTGATTCAGTCCATGTCAACCTAGTTTGGTCGCCACGTTGGGACCCGAAAATTCACGCCTCAGAAGATGCTAGAATGGACATGGGAATTTGGGATTAACGCTTCACTACAATAGTCAGTAAATCCCCATCCCGCAGACGATGATCTAACCCTACACGCTGCCAATCAAACTTGGCACTAGGACCTTTTATACGAGCAAAACGAAACTTCCTAACAAAATCACGGTGTAATTTATTACAGATATTCTCAACTGTTGAATCATCCTTGACAATTAACGGTTCTTCGAGATCTGCTTCTTGGCCTTGTGGTTTGAGAAACACGCGCATAAAACCCAGATTATCATAGATAAAATCCTTGAGCTCCTCCAGGCCAATATCCTTGAAAGCAGATATTCGCATGATGGGCCAATCGCTAGGTAACGCTTCTGTTGACCGAATCAGTTCCTCTTCGGTAGCAATGTCGATTTTATTTATTGCTATTACTGCTTTCTCATAAACTCGATTACCTGCCAAACAGTCAACAATTTGCTCTGCCGTTGCATTCTCACGCAGCGTCACAACAGCTGATGTGTAGCCAAATGACCTAATGATCTCACCCACATCTGCATCTGTTAGGTGTGTTTGTTCCACTGTTGTTCTGACATCAATACCGCCCTTATCGACGCGCTTGATGAATACTGGTGGTTTAGTTTCATTCAGCCGTAACCCTGCGTTATGTAGCTCCTTGTGAAGGACGTTGAAGTGGCCATCTTGAAACGGATCGACAATAAATAATGTCATATCAGCACTGCGAATTACATTAAGGATTTCTCTACCTCTACCCTTACCCTCGGAGGCACCTTTTATCAAACCGGGTAAGTCAAGAATCTGAATTTTCGCCCCCCGATGTTCCATAACTCCTGGAATACATGTTAAAGTGGTAAAAGCATAGCCACCGGCTTCGGAATGGGCATCGGTTACCTTTGAAATCAATGTTGATTTGCCGACGGATGGAAAACCAACTAATGCAACCGTGGCGTCTCCGGACTTTTTGACCTCAAAACCCTTTCCGCCACCGCTAGCCTTTGAGTGAGCCATGGCTTTTTCTTCTTTCAATTTGAGTTGAGCAATTTTGGCTTTTAGTTTGCCAATGTGAGCATTTGTTGCTTTATTTTTTTGAGTCTTATCAATCTCAGCGCGAATCAATTCGATTTGCTCCTTGATTGTAGCCATGTCGACCCCTAACCTTACGGGGCAGCCTCATGGTCTTGAAATGTATTGTTTCTTAGCCTCAAGTAAGGCAAAATGTTGTGTTATTATTAGACTACGAGGTTACTTTCATCTATGTCAGATTTGTTTGCAACAAATCATTATCCGATGACATCAAAACATACGGAGGTTTGGTTATCTTCATGGGGATTGAAACAGTATTGCTGATCGTCAATAAAAAATCCCTAGATGAGTTACTCAATACCTCATGGAATAAGGTCTATGATTTGATGGAACAAGCTAAATTGAGGCATTTGCGGCCAACTAAACTTGCCCGGCTTGAGAGAACTTTTGACATCGATTGTGAAGCAGAGATATTGGACTGGATGGAAACAATCGGTTCGATGACTGGGTCAGTGAAAGATGTATTACTTGCCATAGAAAACGGTGAGGAAGGCCTATTACAATTCATGCAATTTTCCAGCCCCGGTGCTTGGCAGTGCTGGGAAGCACGATCTTACTTATATCTCGATGTTGGCTTACAAAGGAAAATTGCTGATCGCAACGACTTATACTCCATGACTACATGGAATGAGCTAATAACGAATCTCGCTAACCTGCCTGAGGATGAGTTTGCAGATAAGGTGTGCATGGACTGGATGGCGCGTAGAAAAGAACTTGGGGAAACTCTGGATGAGAAGGAGGACCCAAAAATAATTCCTACATATGAAGCCCATGCAAGAAATTCAAAGTTACTAGTTCATGCGATCTCAGAGTGGCAAAATAACGAAGACAACATAGGTATCGTCGGTAGAGAACATCTCGAAGCAGCTCAGTGGGGTCATGGAGATATGAATTTAAGTTACTATTTGCGTAGATGAATACGACGGTTTCAAAAATAAGCGTCATTAGCGAACATCATGTCTGACTCGGACGAAGAGGTCACAACTGATTCCAATGATGACGAAGTCCCCGTCATTGATGATGATGCCGAAACCATGGAGGTTGGCGTTGTTGAGGAGCAAGACCCTTTACCAGCAGCATTAAGTCGAGCAGAAACTGCAGAAAAAGAAATCGCGTATAAGGAAGCAGAGATCCAGAACTTAAGGAAACGATTCCTCGCAGAGAAATCAGAATTAATACAGTACGGTAGCATGGGACTAGCTCGCAAGATGCTGTCGGTTCTTGCTGATGTAGACCGGGCGATGAACAACATCTCTGATGATGATCAATCACCGCTGGCGCAGGGATTGCGCATGTTGCGCAACAAAATGTGGCATGAGTTATCGGGAGATGGAGTAACGGCAATTGAGGCAAAAGGCAATAAATTTGACCCTGCTAAAATGGAAGCAATAACGACCATACCAGCAAGTGACAATTATCCAAGTGGAACTGTTGTTGATGAACTTGAAGCGGGTTATATGTACAAACAAAAGGTTTTGATCGCTTCTAGGGTTGTTGTGGCTTCCGAAGATTAGCCAACGTTGACGCCAGATACCATGGTTGAAAGACGAAATATAGCATCGTTATTGATTAGCCATTCGACAATTGGTGATGGTATTGTGGCCGACATAACCGATCTTACTGCATCATCCTCGTAGACCGTTGATAACATCAGTAACGTCTGTCTTACCCGCCAACCCTCGAAGTCATCCCGATTAGATAATTCGACAAATTCGACTGGGAAATTAGACGATTGATACAATTCCTTGGTTGTATTATCAGAGGTGACAAGTGTTCCCGCACCGTGGAATTTACTTGCGTGATTAACCCAATTTGGTGGATCGTTTAGGTCATCTATACCAACTATCTGAGCGACTTTATCATTAGCTAATAACCATGACTCTATCATTGATTTGCGTTCCTCAAACGTCCACGGATTGGTTGATTCCCAGCCTTTCTGCGCTGAACCGATTGCAATAGTTATCGCCTCACCATTTGCTAAACTAAACGCATGATTAAGCAAGTATTCATGACCCTTGTGAAGCGGTTGAAATCGTCCAAGCACGATGTAATTAATCATCCCTGCACCTCAAAAATAACCAGCGACATCGACTTCTGGAATGTCATGGCCATGGGCGCGGAAACAATCAAGCATGCGTTTGCAGCCTTCAATCATCTCTTCCACTGTTGTTTCACCCATTGAACCAACGCGAAACATTTTCCCTTTTAGGTGATCTTGGGCGCCAATTACTTGGGTTTGATATTTCTCTTTCAAGTCGCTACGCCAGTCATCATTGATTCCCTCAGGGTACAATATTGCGGTAACAGTTGCACTACGCTGAGAGATATCGGCGAGAAGTTCAAAACCGAGGTCAGTGAACAAATTCTGCACGCCAAGGGCAAGTTTGTGACATCGCTCCCATCGGTTTTCTAGACCCTCTGACTTTAGCGCATTAAGGGCTGCAGCCCAGCCCATTGCTAGATTAATCGCTGGGGTCCAAGGTGTTTGGTCATCATCGCCTTTCTTGTATGCTGAAACGAAGTCAAGATAGAATAACGGATTGATATCGCCCTGTTCCTTGATGACTTTACAGCGCTCGTAAAATCTCGAATTAAAGGCAATTGCCGCAATGCCTGACGGACCCGCAGTGCACTTTTGTGCACCCATTGCCGCAGCCTCAACATTCCACGCCTCTAGGTCGACTGGAAGCCCGCCAATCGATGTTATACCATCTAAGATGAATGGGGTTTGATAACGACTACACATTTCTGCAATCGCTGGGGCATCTTGGGTAATTCCCGCACTAGTTTCATTGTGGCATATTAGGACAGCCTCATAGCACTTCCTCGCCAATTGCTGCTCTAATTCGTAGAGATCAAACGCACGACCCCATTCATATTTTACATGTTTAACTTTGCAGAAGCGTTTGCACATCTCAGCAACGCGCTCACCGAATTTTCCGTTGGTTGGGACGAGCACCAAATCGTTCGGCCTAAACCGATTTGCAATTATCATTTCCATCGCCGCTGTGCCGCTTCCAGAAACCGCCATTACCTTATAATCATCATCACCTGACCAGGATTGAGTCTTCTTGACTGGTGCTGATGGTGAGATGTTAAATGCATAGCGCAGCCCAGAATTTAAGTCAGCCATAACGTCACGAAATTCTGCACCCCGAGCAGTAATAACTGGGGTCGCCATGGCGTCCAAGCAGCTTTGATTCATCCGCACAGGTCCCGGAACAAGGAAGCAATCCCCTTGATGGTCTGCCATGGTGTATGCTGTTGATGCTGGTTATTCAATTAATGTACGAAAGCGTCGAACTCATAGATGACAAGTATGACGGCTTGATATGATGCGAATCGGGGTGGCTATGTTACAGGGTGCCCGCCACGAGCATTGTGAGGCACTTCAACATGCAGCATTAGAAATGGGCTCAAGTGTTGAAATCATTCAACTGCGCAAGGCCTCCGAACTGAATGGCTCAATAGACGGACTAGTTCTTCCGGGTGGCGAATCTACTACTATGCGCATTGCTAGTTTGAGCGAAGCCTTGCTAGATGGAGTATTCAGTTGGATGGCTAAGTACCCAGACCGCCCGGTTCTAGGCACCTGTGCCGGCGCCATACTTCTAGCAAATCCAGGTTTGAACTACCAGCCGTTTATTGATGTTAAAGTCTCGAGAAACGCTTGGGGGCGTCAACGTTATTCATTTGAAGCACCATTGACGATATTGCTTGACACACCAAACAATAGCGATTCAGCAACTTTCGAGTTGAGTAGAGACAGGTTTAATCACAAGCCACTGCCAATGTCCAAACAAGTTGCTCCACAAAGTAGTGAGTCTTTTCCCGGTGTATTCATCAGAGCGCCACGGTTCATTGAAGATTCAATCAATTGTCAACGAATCGCTATGCTGGAAACCGAGACCGTCGGCGTCCTGCAAGGCAGCAAATTAGCGCTAACGTTCCATCCTGAACTAACTGGTGATCGAAGATTTCACCGGTGGTTGATTGAGCAAATATCTCAAAATAAGTAATAAATTGATACGAGGTTTTGAAACCTAAACCACTCTCGGAGGGATGTTATTATGGTTGGACCTTTGCCGATGGCTACCGAAATATCACCGGCTGAAGTGGGTGAAGCAGAGGGTTGCATTCAGTGTCAAAGGGGTAGCAAGTTAGTTTTGTTCGTGACGGGAAAATGCCACTGGGGGTGCGATTATTGCCCACTATCAGACAACCGTCGTGAATCACCCGATATGTTTGCTAATGAGCGACGGTGTCAAAACTGGCAGGAGGTTATTGAGGAGGCCATAGCGATGAACGCAACGGGTACAGGGATTACCGGTGGCGACCCGATGCTCGATATGGAAAAGTCGCTGGAAGCGATTAAGCAACTAAAATCAGCCTTTGGCAATGGTCACCACATCCACCTTTATACATCGATACCATTCGACCCGATCAATTGTTCTAGATTTGCTGAGGCAGGCTTAGATGAAATACGCTTCCACCTACTTGATGGAAAACTAGCAAGATACGTTGAAGTAATCAACGAGTGCCATAAATTAGGGATAAATGTAGGAATTGAATTACCATGTGAGCCAGACAAAGCTGATGACTTGTTTGCTTTACTCGAGGAACTTGATGGTTCAAATGTTCAATTTCTTAACCTTAACGAATTAGAAATTACTGTCGGTAATCAAGAAAATATGGATGTACGTGGTTTCAATTTGAGTGGTGGGATGACTGCTGCTGCTGAAGGTTCTTACGAGTTAGCAGTTGCGCTTAAACAGCAAGCAAAAGATATGAGTTTTCACGTCAAGTTTTGTACTGCTAGCTTCAAGGACGCAGGACAGCTACGCGCTAGATTTAGGCGTCGAGCCGAGGTTACATTGAGACCTTATGAGGTGATAAGTACTGATGATACTATTCTATTTGGCGCAATACCGACTGCTGAACACCACGCCAGAGATGACATCATAGAATTATCCGACCAACTGGATCTATCCGATGGCTGGATCAGATACGATCCGGTGGCTCGCCGCATCGAATTACCACTATCAGCAGCTGAAGTAATTGCTGACCATGTTGCGGTGCAAGTGCAACTAATCGAAATACATCCCACTCATGAGCGATTAGAAGTTTCAGTTGTCAATCTCAATGAGAATCGGTGATTACCTTACACTACCGGCAATAAACACGACACGCTTAATGCTAAATATTCCAGAATTATGGGTATATCATGCGAAAATCCTGCATTGCCGCTTCATTAATCATCCTCTTATTCATGCCGTCAATCTCAATGGCAGCAACGGAAGGAGGCGTGGACGTGAATCCGCAAGGTGATGAACCATTCGAGGTTATTTCTAGAGACAGCCCATCGATTGACAAGGAGCAATGGTCATTGACAATTGAGATGAGTGAGGAGGCCTACAACAATGGTACTACATTTGAGATAATCACCCAAATCTGCACCAATGATGGAATTTGTGACCCTCCGGTAACTATGGATGCGGAGGTCGTCGACAGACTCCACTCCATATCTGTCACGCCACCTAGCGATCACACATATGTCAACTGGCGTATCAAAGCCACAGACGCTGACGGCAACAAAACCAGTTACCCGCATGGCGACTGGTTCAAGACCTGGTCATCGTGTTACTACAACGATGGTAGCTGGGGAGGTGCTGATTCACTGGACGATGGTTGTGCAGATGATGGAGAAACGACACCTGGGCTATCGGCTGTAGCAACTATTGCTGCATTATCCTTAGCCGGATTGGTTGTTGCAGCGCGGAAATCCTACCAAAAATAATAAGCGATTGGTATCGATAAAACGACGATTATCGACAACCAATAAAGTGGCTTAGCCCACCATTTGCCGTGCAGTTTCTTGTCCAGCGTGTTACCGATTGTTTCCAGCGCTTCCTCGACTAATTGATCCGGGATAATGTCTGCAGACACTAGTACCACCAAATTTAGGCACAACACTGCTGACAATCAAGTTTCCCACCATACCAAACTTGATAACTCGTTTTACTGTAACAAGCCCATGCAGTGGCTGCTAGTAATCGGCATCATCGTGTTGCTTTACAGTTCTCTAGTTGGTTTACTGAATATATTATTTCCCGAGAAGCATCTCGATTGGGATAACATAAACACAGATGTGCTAAACTTTCCTGAGACATTTACCTGGGGTGTAGCCACTGCTGCGCACCAAATCGAAGGCCACAATGTGAACAATTGGACGCAATTTGAGGACCGCGAAAACAAGGAGTCCAGCGGCTCAGCTTGTGACCACTGGAATCGCTGGCAGGATGATCACAACCTGCTGGTTGAACTGGGTGTGAGCAGTTACAGATTTTCCATAGAATGGAGTCGCATCGAGCCCAACCAAGGCGATTGGAATGAAGACGCAATCCAAGTGTACTCTGATATGATTGACTCTCTAATCAGTAAAGGTATCGAGCCAATGATTACTCTTCACCATTTCTCACATCCCATCTGGTTTGAGGAAAAAGGCGGCTTTTACCAGCAACAAAACATCTCATACTTTGTTGATTACTGTAGCCGTATATTTCCTTATTTTTCAGACCGAGTGAACAAATGGTGCACTGTCAATGAACCCGATGTATTCTCGATTATGGGCTATCATATGGGCATGTTTCCGCCCGGGCTACGTTCACCATTGAAAGCAATTAGAGTAATGAAAAATGTCATGGTTGCTCATGGTGAAGTTTACCATCGATTGAAACATCTTAACCCCAATTCCTATGTTGGCCTAGCGAAAAATGTAACAATATTTGACCCATATCGACGATGGAACCTACTGCACTGGCTGACGACTTTTGCCCTCAATTACATTTGGAATGGTGCGATTATATCTGCTCTTAGTCGAGGGAAAATGTACGGTAAATCTGTGACAAAGGTGAAAAACTCTGCTGATTTCATCGGGCTTAATTATTACACACACGTGTTAACTAGCCCATTTTTGCCGCAGACTACCGAAATAGACCTGCCATCAAGAAGCCATGAAACGGTGACAGAATTTGGTTATCCAATGTACGCAGAAGGGCTGGAACGAGCAACAAAATGGCTGAATAAATTAGCAATCCCAATCGAAATAACCGAGAATGGTGTCGCTGATGGTGAGGATAGTTTGAGACCAACTCATCTCAAACGTCATCTATGGGTAATCGCTGATTTGATTGCCAAAGGGGTAGATATTCGTTCATACTATCACTGGTCGCTAATGGACAATTTTGAATGGGCTGAAGGATACTCCATGCGCTTTGGATTATACCATGTTGATTATGAAAACCAACAACGTACTTTGCGCAATAGTGGAAAAACATACCAACAAATTATTTCTCGCCACAACAAATAAGCTAATGATCTATCCAAACCTGAATCACCATGGGGTCTTATTCATTCGTGATACAAACCTAAATGAAGT
>DAUW01000010.1:0-11304 GCA_002505355.1 Euryarchaeota archaeon UBA229
GTCTTCTTCGAAATCATCATCATAGTCATCATCTTCATCAAACCAGTCCTCATCATCAAGACCTCGATTGCGAAGTATTACGATCACGATGAGTAGGAATACTACTATGCCTGCGACGATAGCAATGAACGTGGTAATCGACACACCAAGGATCATTTCAGAGCCCGAGCCATCCGTCTGATTCACTAGCGGGCAACCGTCAGCGTAACCATCACTACCCTTTGGCTCATTGGGACAATTGTCCAAGCTATCTACAACACCGTCAGAATCTGTATCTCTCTCATTTGCTGCACAACCGCTGAAATCCACTGAAGTTCTGTACAGTGGATTAGTCGAAGGACACAAGTCTGGGTTCAGCCCCGTAGCGTTATCACCGTAGCCATCACCATCAATATCGCGCCATTGTGTAATATCATTGATGAACGCATCAGCTAGGCCGCTGGGCGAGGCGGCAAAGTCTGCTGTAGGGTCGGAATAACCGTCTAAGTCACTATCTAAGCAGCCCAGACGGTCAAGAGTTGATGTCCCACTTACGTCTGGACATTGATCTCCATCCACTCCTTGTGGGTTGTCGCCATAGCCATCACCATCAGAATCTGCCCATTGGGTTGATTCAAACATGAATTCATCGTCTTCGGTGTAACCGTCATTATCCCAATCGATTTCTTTGGCGCTCTCGTCAGTACAACCATCCGCCAGCACTGGGTAGTTTTCTGGGGTGTCAGGGCACACATCAATATCGTCGGTAATTCCATCACTGTCAGAATCTTTCTGCGACAAAGAACAGCCTTCTAGGTCTGGAATATCGTCTGTGGACGTGTTAGGGCACAAATCAAGGTAATCATAGACCCCATCTGAGTCGGTGTCAACTTGTCGCTGAGATTCGCTACATCCGTAGTCGTCTACTGTTGCCAACCCGTTAGTCTGGGGGCAGACATCGACATCGTTGGTGACTCCATCGTTGTCATCATCTAATTGATTGTTGGCGCAACCAGTCAGATCGACACTAAGACCAAACTGGGTGTTTGGGCAAAGGTCATTCTCGTTAATGACGAAATCACCGTCATCATCATTACCATCTATTAACGGGCAGCCAATTCCGATTGTACCGTTGATTACTCCGGGTGCGTTAGGACACACATCGGCTAGCTCACCACCCTGAAAATCGCCGAATCCATCGCCATCAGTATCCGCCCATTGATTTGGATTATTAGGAAACGCATCGCCAGTTTGGTTCTCCCTTAGACCAGTGTTTGGGTTAACGTCATAGGTGTAGATATCACGATAATTATCTCCGTCTGTATCTATACAACCATAAAATGGATTTGTTGAATTTCCAGCAACTAGGGGACAGCCATCAATTTGCAGACCTTGGGCATTTGTGCCGTTATAGTATTCTGTGAAAACGTCTGGGTATCCGTCCTCATCAGAGTCATTTGCTGCGGCAATATTATTGGGAAAATAATCGGGATTAGTCGCATTCTTTGACCCATTATCGCCAAAGCCGTCACCGTCTGAATCAGCCCACTGGGTTGGATCATTTGGCCAGATATCGGCACCATTTGTTTGATTCCAATAATTGGACGGATCTGAAGCTCCGTCCCCGTCGGAATCTTGACATCCTAGGCGATCGAGGTAGGATGTACCATAGTCAAACTTACAGGCATCGCCGCCAATAAAATCAGAAGAGTTGTCACCATATCCATCACCGTCATAATCGGTATATTGTTTTGGATTGAACGGAAATTCGTCTCCCGGTGGAGCGTTGGTATCATACCATGTATCACAGCAGTCAGGGCCGTGATTGTCGCCATATGAGTCCCCATCTGAATCAAATGCCTGTTTCCAATTATCACTGAAGATATCACCATATGGGTAAAGTGAATTCCAATCTACCCAGCCATCTTGGTCGAAATCTGAGCAACCAATACGCCCCAGCCAAGAGACACCAAATGCAGTATTACAATCGTCAGTAATATCATCGTAGCCGTCGCCATCGGCGTCAAAACAGCCTAAGACGACAAGGTAAGATGGGCCGTTTTGTGTTGGACAATTATCACTAAGGGGTGCATTTACGTTGTCGCCATAACCATCTCCGTCTTGGTCAGACCACTGGTTTGGTATCAGTGGGAGATTGTCAATAGCATCAAAAATGTGGTCGTTGTCTTTATCTGGGTACAACTCTACAATTGTCATTGTGTTGCTCGTTGGTGAATTAACGTAGAGTGACAGTACACCGTTATTCTGGGAAACGTCAAATCCATTCTCAGTGGCCAATCCATCAATTGGTGACACGTGCCAAACCGCATCATCACCAAGTCCGTCATTGACCTCGAGACTGTGCCAAGAAATCATATCTGTTGTTGATTGTCTGCCGATGACGATTACGTGGGAGTTATTGGTCAAAATATCGAATTCATCGAAGCCTTCGCCGAGTCCGTGGGCGATTGCTTGCCAGCTCCCTGACAACTTGGCATACAGCGCGTTTAACTCACTGTTAACGACAATCATCGGAATATCTTCACCAGTGGACTTTATGATTTTACTCGAGCCAAAACTCTGCGGTTGAGGAAGTAGTATGGCGTTCCAACTATTCGAGTTGTTACCTTTTTCATAAACCATCAGACTTCCACTAGATGTTAGGGCTGACAGTATCAGACCATCATCGTCATCAATTGTGAGAGACAAATTGGTAGAAGTGTCTGACTCAGCGGCAACAAATTCAATCTGGGTAGACGTATCATCGACTGAAATTAGGCTAAGATTGTTGTAATTACCGTCGTCTAGAATAGCCGCTATTCGCACAACTCCCTCGCTGTCCAGGACTGAGGCTATGGAAGGAGCTATCGAGAGTCCATCATTGGACAGGTTGTTAATTGTCCACAAACCATTGTATGATGCGATGTTCAACTCAACGGTTATCGAATTACGATAGATGATAATTGGGCTACCAGTTGAGTCGATATGCAGAGATATTGGTGACGAAATGTTAGCATTATTGACTACTAATTGCTCATTCCAGCCGGACTCTGTGCGCTGTGAAATTAACAGATCTTGTGAAGACGGTGCATAATATGCAACAAACGTTTCTCCATTACTACCAATAGCAGAAGTAACATATTGTGCGTTAGAGTTTAACATACTTAATTCGGATTCAAGACCGGTATAGCCGGTGTAAGTTTTAGCTTTCAGTCCGTCTTTAACATACATCAAAATTGGAGAGCCAGATGAGGTTATCACGAAATCTGTACCACCATTGACCGGAATTTGTTGGCTTGCAATCTCTTGAATGTCCCAGTAGTTTGACTGTGAGTTGCTTTGTAATGAAATCATCTTTGTTGAACCTGAATTATCCGTATTATTCACTAAGTCAATGACGATGTATGGTACACTGCTCGATGATGCTTGAATCTTACCATCTGTTGAAACTCCGGGAACAGCCAACTCAGTAATATCAAACAATTTACGGCTGTATAACTCAAGCGAAGCAACCTCATTTTGTAATTCATCGAACGTGTTTGAACTAAAGGCAAAGTCCGCTAAATTATCGTTGTTAACGTCCCCTGTCCCCGCCATTGCGGTTGCGTAATCGGCTAACCCACTGGCGACAAAGTAACTGGCACCGTCAATAATTTCGGCGGAGCCTAGAACTAACTCGACTTGGCCTTGATTGATTCCAGATTTGCGGGTAATTAGTAAATCGTTGAAGCCATCATCATTGGTATCACCTGCCGAGATGAAATTGAGGCCAAATAAATCATTGCCCCCACCTGACAGACGAGCGCTTGGTTGGTCAGCGACGCCACTTGAGTTACCGTAGAAAGCCCATACGTTTCCGCTGTTGAATTCACCGGTTGTGTTGTACGGCTCGGAAATAAGTAATTCATCGAATCCGTCGTTATTCATGTCATTAACTATCTGAACGCGATAGCCGAATAGGGTGCCTGCGCTGATGGACTGATAGGAGTGATCGGGGTTTGTTGCGAAGCCACTACTAGTTCCATATCTTATCTCGACTGATGAAAATCCAGAACTATCTACTAAGTCGCCGGTGTTACCGATTACTAAATCCACCAGTCCGTCGCCATTGAGGTCACCGTCAGCAGATATTGATTGCCCAAAATTACTTCCTTGCAGCATTTGATTAGGACTATCTCTCTTGACCCAAGTATCCTCAGCACCGCTACCAAAGAACAACTCAACTTTGCCGGTATCTGAGCCCTGTTGGTAATCAATTGAACAAACCAACAACTCATCACGACTATCCAAATCAAGATCTTCTACTGTCTCTAAGCAGTATCCATACTTTTCGCCGGAGGTTAGCGGATTAGAGACTCCAGAAATGGCCGCTAGTACCTCATCGAGACCTTCTGGAGCCCCAAAGGCAAACTGCACCAAACCATCATTGCTGTTGTGTCCGGGTGAGCCGATAGCAAGATCATCGAAACCGTCACCGTTGTAATCTCCAACTGCGAGTCCTTTACCCATCATTTGACCATCGAACTCTCCCTCCCAGCGGAGATTAGCAATTGGTGATAATCCATCCTGTGAACCATAGTGAACCGAAACACGGCCATTAGCAGACAGCGCCTGCGTATCAGCATTGGCGATGGAATTGACGAGATCGGTGAAGCCATCTCCATTGAAATCGGCAAATGCAATACTACTGGGAGATTTAGTTTCTATTTCTTCGTCGGAGATAACATAGTCTGGCGACGAACTGAGTTGATTGGCCTGGTTAGCTAGCGAACGCTCAATATTCAGCGTAGTGTAATCACCATCGGTACTGGAGGTAAATAACTGAAGCAGCTCCGAGCCATCAAGAGTCAAGCCAACATCATGGTGTAAATTATCAGATTCCGCAATCACGTCTCGCGAGGTTAAACCGTTCGATATTGTTAGAAGAACGGCTTGACTAAACTTTGTGTATAGCACATAAACATCGCCATTGGACGCTATTTCTAACTCAAAGTCTAGACCAACAGGACCTGTGTCTAGCAACTCTGTTTGCCAAAATGCTCCTGTGTAGTTAATGCTGTGCAGAGCGCCGTTATCGTCTCTAAAAACCCCCCATTCGAAATGTTCTGGGGTGATTGCTAATTCGACATTCGTTACATTTACGTCTTCGAGGATGGTTCTTGTGTGCCATTCGTCTCCATCGACATAAAGCGAGCTGGCATAGGCAATTTGACCGGCTTTCAAGTCACTGCCGTTGGTGTACAGCAGACTTGCTCGGCCATTTTCCTTAACAGCAATTGCACAGTCAAAAATTACCACGCCTTCGTCGACACCAAGAACCTCATCGACTTGGATTTCTTTGGTTGACTGTGCGAGATTTGCCCAGTAGTAATTTACTGTCCCCTCTGTGTTGTGCCAACATGCGTTTATCTCCTGCTGTGACGACATAACAATGTCTGGGACTGTTGGTGTCCCGGCAGTCGCGGTTTGGATAACTTGATTGTGATAGATCTCTAAACCGGTCTCATACCTTACCGTGCCCGGATTGATATCTCCAAAATCTATGTAGTGCCCGGCTAAGTCATAACCATAGTCAAGCGTCAAATCCGAAATCTGATTGGTGTCTGAGGTCGATTCATAAATCCAGTCTGGTTGCATTTTTTGAACCGACGTATGACCTATCATCGCACCTGAAACCTGGAAGACCAGGAGCAGAATCAAACACCCCGCCATCAGCGAGTTTCTAGATGAATATTCACTCGCCACGGTCGAGGGACGTGTTGATGGTAAAAAACCATTGCCAAGGATAGCCCAATGACCCCCTACGGGGGTCAAAACTCGAAAGTTAGGGTATCATTGACAAACTATGACCCGTTGGATACATCGTGGTGAAAATAGTAATTGTCGGCAATGCTCGCCGCGAAAACCTTGCTCATTGGTCGAAGGTAACCGACGAATGTGACTTAGTTATCGCCTGTGATGGAGCAATCGAAAATTGCCTAAGCAGTGGGATCAAAGTAGACGTCCTGATCGGAGACATGGATAGCATCGACGCCCCGACGCTGGAGTATGCTAAACTGAACTCTATCGAGGTTATCCAAATTCCTGACCAAGGCAACAATGATTTGAGCAAAGCGTTATCGCATGCTAAGACTTTACAGCCAAATGTGATTGACATTATCGGGGTTGATGGGGGCAAGTCAGACCACCAATTTGCTAATTATATGAGTTTGATTGAAGCACCGGTTGAAGCAAGAATATTACTCGATGACTGTGTGGTTTTCTGCGTGAAAAGTTCTAGTTCTGTGACCTATTCTATAGAAGTTAATCAAGAGTTTTCCTTATTCAGTGTTGGTCAAAGCACTGGAGTGACTTTGGCCGGTGGCAAGTGGGAACTAAATAACGCAACATTACAGCCTGGGTCTTACGGTTTGCACAATATTGCGATCAGCGATCATATCACTTTGAGTTGCGAGACTGGCAGTTTGCTAGTTTTTGTCAATCGATGACGCCGGCATTAGGCTCCGAATAAACTCTGAATAATCTGATTTACCGTCCCAATCCTTAGCCAGTTGATCGACTCTGGCTATTTCCAAGGTTTTCTCTAAACCGCCCCAATCCTCAATCAGGCCTAATTTGAAAGCGGCCTTTGGAGTATAACCAGGCAAAAAATTTCGCCAGACGAATGGTATTCTCCCCGGAGTAATTTCGTTCACAACCTTGACAATCGAAGTATTACAAGTTGTGAATAGGGAATGATACCACTCCGCGTTTTGATTCAACTGATTCATCTTTTGAGCAATTGCTAGTACTAACTGGCGGTCCTTACCGGGCGGAGTTACCGCCCGAAATAGATAATCGCGATTGCCCCGGGCATTGGTCCTAAGTCCGAGTAAATCGCGCTCGTAACCAATCAACAGGTACAACTCATATGATCGCCAAAGCCCTTTCCATGGATGGTATCTTTCTCCTTTGACACGCCGTGCCTCAAAGGAAATCGAAATACACCTACCATCGTTGAACTCAATTGTCAAAAACGTGTGGGCTAAGCCATGAATCTTGTGAAAGTGATCGACAATAAACCAAACATCCTTGATTTCTCGTAAATCGAACCTTACGTTGTCATCCCATCGTTCATCCCGATCTCTTGTTGTCCGCCAGTTGAAGTCCCTTATTTTACTGAAGGTAACGTGATTTCCCTCAATCTTAGCCGTTGATTGAAACTCACAATCCGTATTCCAATCTGAGTCCGTACTGGGCATCCGTGGCCTTATTCTAGTATACCAAACGTAGTACAATCTAGCTCCAATAACAGCTATTATCAAAACAAAGAAAATTACGATATATTGCACTATTGTAAAATTAGAAAAATCCAGGTAGTTCACCACCTGACCCAGACGCGTAATTCAGTATCCCACCAATCATGGTCACCATCTGGATGCTGACGCCATAATACACCATCATCATCGGTGGTCGTTGGTAAGCCCTCAGCATCGGGTGAGCCATCCGGTAAAATCATCGGGCTTGGCCCTAAATCTCGCATTGGTAGTGCTTCATCGTCGTCTTTGACGCGCACAAGCACTAGATACGAGAGGACAACTACAACCAATCCCAGCACCCCAATCGAGATCCAGCCAACCGATTCTGTTTCTGTGTCTTCGCCGTATGACCTAGAAGGCGCAACAGACTTCTCCTCAGCAGTCAGTTCATCACCTGGAAGTCTGACGAGATTCACTGCGTCAATCGCAGCTATCAATTCATCATTTATCACTTCGAGAGAAATTAAATGGACGCCGGCTGGTAAAATCGAGCAATCGTAAGCATCACCTATATCACCTTCAATTTGGGCGCCTTGAATACGCCATATTTTCTGGAACGAGCCAAAGTCAATTGTCTCATCAGTCTGTCTCATTGTAACCATGCAATCAGTGTCAGTAGTGTTACCATCACCATTAACCAATAAGGAGAAATCTGGGGCAGGTCTATTGTGTATTGTCAGGTTAAGCCAATCTTCAGTGGTTTGCCCAAGATCGTTTCGATAAGCTTCCTTCAACATGTAATCACCCGCAGGCCAGTGAGAGCAGTCGAGCGCATCTTGGGAATCTAAAACGGTAAATGGTGCACCGGAGAATGTTCTGACTCCGCTCGCACCATAGCGTGGCCCGGTCTCGTCTGAGAAAACTCGGGAAATTGTACATTCGTCACCGGTTTCAATGCGTTCAGGAGCGTTCAATGCAAGGGTAATCGAGGGTGTTTGCAGGGCTGGTTTCAGCACGTATGTAGGGAGCTGTACAGTGGTGATAATGTTGCCATCTTGGTCAACAACTTGCAACCTTAATTCATGTTCTCCAGCAGCCCAAGCATCGTAAACCAGCGATGCGTTAGACTGTCCAGAAAAGGTAAATTGCAGAATTTCCGTTACTTCACGGTCTTTGTACTCACCAATCAATCGTAATTCTAGATTGGTATTTTCTTGTTCTGTATTGAACACGACGACAACCCTAATTGCATCATTATCGCCATCTTGATTGGTGTCTAAAGTATCATTACGCAGTGCTATCAAGGATAGGCCGGCCTCGGCTAGTGAATCATCACTGGTCGATTCAGCGGACACGGTTACGGAAGCGTGTGATAGAGCAATGATTGATGAAATCAGCAAAATTATGCTAAACACCGGGAATAACCTATTGCTCTGCAAGGTTATCACCTCCATCTGATTCATTATCTTGTGAATTATCTTCCGGTATCGGTGGTAGATCACTCAGCGGGGTCATTCCTTCATGAGAGCTGTCTGCAAGATTAGCCGCGAAGTCCACATGTTCTTTCTCATCGAACATGCGTTCTGCATTTGTTAAATCGTCTTCATCTCTAGCCATCTTTACGACTAATGCTAATGTTGCGCCAAGTATGAAGCCTAATCCAATGATCAAGTAGGTCAACCAAGAAGCGGCAGGGTCCTCACCCATTATTGCAATAGCTGATTTTAGTGTACCGTACTCATTTGACCAACCATCACCGTTATTGTCTGGGCACCCTTGTAAATCTCTAGTTGAATCACCAGCTTGGTTAGGACAATCATCTCTTAACGCCCCTAAAGTAACATCACCATAACCGTCCCCATCTGAATCCCGCCATTGTAGCGCTTCATTTGGGAATGAGTCTGCCAGACCAAACGGGTGAGCTTTCCAGGTTTCTGTCGGATCCGACCAACCATCTCCGTCAGTATCCCGGCAACCTAATCTGTCCATCAGTGATGTTCCTCGCTCCTCTGGACATGCATCACCCTGATTGCCATCTGCAGCATCACCAAAGCCATCGCCATCGGTGTCGCGCCACTGCGTTGGTTCATGTATGAAAGAATCTCCTAAATCAGACCAACCGTCACCGTCTGTATCAATACAACCCCACCGATCTCCACCTTCCGCCGGACCAACCGAGGTCCCTGCGCTGTCGGGGCATACATCAGCAGTGGTACCTAGTGGGTTGTCGCCGCGACCATCGCCGTCACGGTCATGCCATTGTGTTGGGTCTAGTGGCCAAGCATCACCTGTTCCACCCGGACTAGCCAGCCAATTTGCTGTTGAATCTGACCAACCATCGCCATCAGCATCTGGGCAACCCCAGCGGTCAAATGTTGAATATCCAACTGTGGTCTTACAGCTATCTCCGCGGAATGAGGGACGCCATGTTTGGCCGTCAAAGTATTCTAAATTGTCGCCATAACCATCTGAATCTGTATCATACCATTGACTGGCTTCCTCGGGGAACGCATCTGCAAATCCATTTGGATGGGCTATCCATCCCTCAGTAGGGTCTGAGAAACCATCTTTATCGATGTCTCGACAACCCAGTCGGTCGAAACGGGAAATCCAGCCAGATTCTACCTCTTCTGGCGTTGAAAAAATGCACACGTCACCCTCAAAACCAGTTTGGTTATCCCCATAGCCATCACCGTCTGTGTCGCGGTATTGTGAGGGCACTAAGGGGAAGTCATCAATTTGAGTTGCCCCATATGTCTGATTATCGCCCCATCCGTCTTTATCGGTATCGCGCCATTGGGTTGGATTTTCGGGGAAGTCATCAATCCTCGCTGCTCCGAATGTTTGATTATCGCCCCATCCATCATAATCAGAGTCTTGCCATTGCGTAGGTTCCAACGGGAAAGCATCCGAACCGTTGTACATGGTCCAGTTTTCATCACCATCCGAATAACTGTCACCATCGGTATCCGGACAACCAAATCGATCAGAGTATGAGGTCCCAGTAATGAAAGGACATGCGTCTGGCATATTTGCTTGTTCAAGCCATTGTCCGATACCCCAGGCCAAATGTGTCACATTCCAAGCAGGGTCTTCCCAATTGTCCCCGTAACCATCACCATCAGTGTCGGTCCACTGGGTATTATCATCGGGAAATGCATCGGCGAGGCCCACTGGATGTGCATACCATGGACTAACACCAAACAAACCACCAGGATCTGCATCTGAATAGCCATCACCGTCAGTATCCAAACAACCAAAACGATCACTCAATGAGCCGCCTGAGTTATACGGGCAGGAATCTCCTTGATAGCCGTCTAAGTTATCACCAAATCCGTCATTATCGGAGTCTTGCCATTGAGACGGTTGGAAGGGAAAGGCATCGGCTCCATTGTTTGGGCCCCAACCAATCTCTGGGTCAGAATATCCGTCAAGATCACTATCCAAGCAGCCTTTTCTATCGTATGCTGAAGTTCCCGGAGTAAAATCACATGCGTCCTCCGAGTCGATGTAACCGTCCTCATCACTATCTCTTTGAGCAGTATCTATGGTGGCCAATAAATCGTATCTAATTTCATCATTACAGTTACTGTCTCTAGCTTTAATTTTGATGTATACTTGACTCTGTGTGCTAAGGCTGACAGTGTAGGAGACGTCTGGATCATCATCGGTCACATATGTGCTGCCAATCTCTGAACCATCAGGTCGGTGAATCGAAACGTCGCCTTCCCAACCATCACCCCAAAAGCACAACCAATCTTGATTATTCAACGGTTTACCTTGAAATGAAATCGTGATTACATCCCCTTTGTACCCATTTACTTTCCACCAGTCAACCTCATCAACTGGCGAACACCCATCTGTGTAGCACACTTTTTCTGAGGTTTGGGTATTGGGAGTAAGTGTGGTCGCACTTTGCCGGTTGTCGTCTGCTGATGAATGTGGTACAAATGTCATCAACAGCGCGACCAAAGCCACGACCATGAATCGCTGCGCGACCATGTTACCCAATCGACATATCATCTATGAACTAGACGCTTTTCATAAGTGGCTAAATATCTGGCAAGAATGACTAAACAATTCCGTT
>DAUW01000010.1:11698-11866 GCA_002505355.1 Euryarchaeota archaeon UBA229
ACTTCTGCGTTGAATTTTTGCGCTTATTGACATGATTAAACCCGTAAGCGCAACTATTATTCCGCCCCCCGTCTGCATAATTAGTAACCCGATACTAAGGGAGGTCGAAGCGTCAAAACGATCCACAATTGGCATCGTTATGAAAACGCTTAACATAAGCAATAATCC
>DAUW01000109.1 GCA_002505355.1 Euryarchaeota archaeon UBA229
CAATCCAATGGTGAGCTAGATTTGTTTGTGCTCAATGTACGATACCAGAGTTCCACCGGCCCCGACGTGGATACGGTGTACCACGTCAGAGGTTACACGGATGACATGTCACCAGACACACTAACATACATCGGACAAGGTGATTTAGATTCAACCTCTGGTGCAGGTAACGACATCAGATTTGATTTTGCTTCGTTAGCAATTCTTAACGATGGTGGAGTGGTGGTTGCATATCACGATTCAACTGATCCTGATCCACTATTTGCCGTTGAGCTTATTCTACCACAATACTAATCAGAACATTTGCAATATATCATCGAATAGTGACTTTGCATGACCATCACTGCGCTCCACTAGACGCTTAACAATTAGTTCTGGGGTCGACCGCGCTAAATGATTACGAATCGGTGTGCGGTCCACAATCAGTTCCAGTTCAGCATCCAAGCCTCGAGCCTCAATACCGTCCACGCGGAAATCTTCAACCCCTGATGCTTCAATGATTGCTGGCGCCAAGTGAGTAACTAACATCATGCTAGTATCTTTTTGTGCCCTTGCGGCTAGTAACATTCCGGCAATGATTCTTGCCCCCGCACCTGGTTCTGTTATTGCTTCTAGCTCGTCAGCGAGAATAAGTTTTGGTGTCGGGTCACTGACAACGGTTGCCAATTCCACCAGGGTTTGTTCTAGGGCTCCCGCACTTTGAGTACCCCCTGCCTTCGCTAGAATGTGGACTGCATCAACTCGACCTACGCGCGCCTCCTGAGCAGGCACAGGAAGCCCCATGTGAGCGAGAATGCAGGTATGTGCGAGTAATTCTAGCAGGGTTGTTTTACCACCGGAATTTGCCCCCGTCAGTAAGGCTAGGGATTGTTGGTCATTCTTTTGTGCAGCTTTACCGAGACCATAGGTAACAGGGTCTGGTTCAATTCCGAGCAGTGTATGACGTCCATTCTTCACCCAAATTCCGTGTTCAGTCATCTCGGGCATTGTACACGAGTATTCTTCAGCCCATCTCCCAATCGTCAACCACTGATCAATGGTAATCAGTGACCTAATGGCTGTTTCACATTTGGCTTTTAGTGGACCCAGTTTCTTGGCCATTTGATAGGTTTGATTCGACCGTTGAGCACTGATTCGCTTACCTAGGTTCTCATCTACCTTTTCGATCACTTGTCGATCGATTTTGGCTGGCCAATCACTGGTAAAAATTACTGGCGGGCATCTTATCCCACTACCATCCATAAATTCAGCGAGCTGGTTTACTGCTTGCTGCATGGCATTGTCAATTACGTGTCCTGTTGCTTCTTTCAACCGTCGCTGAAAGCCACTCCCGTCAGCCAATGCGTCGAGTAATTCTGCTCCGGATAATGCTAGTTTGGCATCGTTCATCGCTTTCTCAACTTCCGTATTCACTTCCGTTTCTAAGTTCTTACAATACGACCACAACTGATCTTTGACCATCTCCGCATGCTCGGCGTCTCCCTCATCAAGCAAATCGAACAGAAATTCAGGAAGTTGTTCCAACCCCTCTAGACCGGCTTGTATGGTGCCTATGAATTGATTGTTGGATTTAGCATCCCGAACGAGATTAATTATTTCTGACAATGCCAGCAAGATCTGTCGGTTTTTTTTGAACCAATCAAGGGTCATCTCTGGAACTACTAATTCTTCTGGAGAGTCATTACTCAAAACAATCCATCCATCAGGAACCTCGCTGGGTGCGCCTTTCCCAAGCCATGTGACCTTGCTAAATACGGTGTAGTCTTTCCAGGTCTCGCTCGGTGCGGGAGTTAGCACACGACAGAATTTTTTCAACCGAGTGAGATCATTTTTGGTGACGACCACTCTTTCATAACGGTCTGAGTTTGCTTTGAGTGAATTGATGTTCTTCAACTGAGCGGTGATGCGCATTGCTAGCTCTTCGTGCTTGTCCCGGAAAGCCATCGCTGACTCGATAGCAATACGACGTTGTTGATTATCGTTTATTGGAGTCAGTAATTGCAGTCTACTCTTTGTTGCTGGAGAGGCTGTAAAACCAGCAATTTGGTTAATCAATTGTTGATGTAGCTTTACTGATTCTTTAGTTGCTAAAAACTGGCCGTCATCCCCGGAAACACTGCGCGCCAAGGCAAGTGCGCGCTTTGGAGATACGCCATCAATTTCCGCTATGAGGCCGATGTCACCGGATTTTAACGAGGTCATTACAGCCTCCTCGGAACCAAAATGATCGGTCATTTTCTTAGCTAGTCTTTCACCAACGCCGGGTAGTGCGCTTAGAACCATAGCGAGAATGGTTTGTCATCGGCTTAAGAGAATAGCGCTTGAAACTACCGAATATTAGCAATCTCTGACACCCGTTTCACCAGTACCATAAACGTGCATTGGTGCTTGGAATAAATCATCACAGGTGCGTTTTACTATCGGTAATGTTAGAGTTGAGGCACTCCAATCAATTGAGTAACCACCAACGGAAGATGATGAAGGAACATAATCTTCACCGGTTTGAGTCATAGTGATAAAGATGGTTTCTCCTGCGCTGATGAATACATCCATTGGCATAAATTCCATCAATCCTTGGACCTCTACATACGGCACTAAATTTAGTTGACCATCACGGCCTCCTGCATGAAATCTGAAATCCATTACTGCATGACCAAGGTGCATACCTTCCTCATCAGTCATTTCAAAGAAACCATGTGCACCATTAAGTGTACTCGGAGTAACTGGAATATGGAATGTTGGCATACCAGCAATGTAGACATCTTCTTCAAACGGGCCGTAGCTTAGAGTTATCGAAGATGAGGCTGTCATTGAAGTACCATCTGGCGCCATATCAGCACCATTGATTTCCAAGTATTCCGTATCTGGAGCTGGATAAGTAGATTCAAATCTCCAGCCACCACGATTATCCTGCATTTCAACTCCTAAAGTTGGTGCTCTACCCTCGCCCTTGAGGTACCAATCAAACCAATATAACATCTCATCAGCCCAATCCCACCTTAACGTGTAGGGATAAGCCTCAGCCCCCCTGCCGGGACTTTGTGAACTGTGTCCAGCAACACGGTCAGGGTAATCGTGTGCCCACTGACCAGCTAATGTTTTGATTTCGATTCCGGCTTCCTCTATCTGCTGATGTATTGGGAATGCCATATGTGGGTCAACATTCCAATCTTGCATACCCTGTATAATGTATACAGATCCTTGATAATTTTCTAACACTCGACCGATAAACGAACGCTCTGTCCAATAAGTATTGCCGGCAAAGTCAACCATGCCCCCTGTTTGATAGGCCAGTGGACCGTTTACATAACCCTCCATATAACCCTCACATAAGTTCCCAGTATCACCGCCATCACCGTCAATGCCAAATGAGCCGTATACTCCATTATGCATTATTGCGCCTCTTGCTTCCATACTTCCATTTCGCCACATCAACTCGTGAACACCAATCAATCCAGACATTGGAACAATTGTTGCGAGATATGGATTGCCAAAAGTAGCAGCTTGCCATGGTGTTGAGCCATCATAGGATTTCCCAATTAAACCAACTTTTCCATTTGACCAACCTGCTTCTCCTAAATAGGTCACTGCAGCATCAATACCTCTTTGTTCGTCTGTACCCATTAGGTCCATACAATGATTGGAATTACCGGTGCCAAATACCGACACTTGAGCAACGCCAAAGCCATGCGGAACATAATTTTCGATTAAAAATCGACCTAACCTGTCTGCCGGAGTTGTTGCCGAAACATCTCCATCGTCGTAGTAAGGTCCGACATCGGCAATAACTGGTACTTTACATTCCTCGCTAACATTTCCAGCAGTAAAGTCACAGCCGTCGATTTCTGGCAACCACAAACCGAGATGAACTTCGGCTCCGCCGGTGATGCCTGCACCACCATCAGCAGCGGTTATTGTCGGTACTGGGACATAGATTGATTGAGGTGCAGATATGTTGAACGTTCCGTTGACTGAAACTCTGCTAAATACGTCAGAGTCATCGTATAGTAAATCAGTTCGGTCCCACGGCTCGGGATAGAATTCATAGTTTGTCGTCTGTTTTTCTTTGCTGGGGTTTTCACCGACGCAACCAGATAGGGTCGCACTCACCATTACAAGAATGATAAGCCAAGGTCGCCAACGCATGGTCTCCCCTAGAACTCAACCTATTGAAATCATCGCATGAAATGTCTTTATTCACCGGCGTCATTTTTCATGGATTCCATCTCTTGCCTCACTTCATCCATGTCTAAATCCTGTAGCATTACGACCAAGTCTCGTAGTGCATCCTCGGGTAGCGCACCAGGCTGCATAAAAACTCCAATTTGTTCTTTGAACGCTACGGTAGTCGGAATTGAACGTATGTTGAACATGCGACCTAATTCAGGCTCTTCTTCTGTGTTAATTTTAGCGAATGTGACATCGGGAAACTCATTTGACACCCGTTCGTATACCGGGCCGTACGCTTTGCAAGGACCACACCACTCCGCCCAAAAATCCAATATCACAATATTGTTATTTTCAATTATGCCAGCAAACTCCGGTTCGCTAATATCTTTAGTCGCCATGTATAATCCTGTTTGATTTAGTCTATCATCTAATCGTCTGTCAATTCAAACCGGCGGGTTAATGTCCTTGTTAGTGAAGGTCGATACATGCGACGAGTTTTGGTTGCCACCACTCTTGTGGTGTTGTTCGTTGTTTCGGCGTATAGTTCAACTGCCGATAGCCTCAATGCGAACCAGCAATTGGAATTCAGTGCCCGAGACTCCAATGTGGTAATAGCAGAACTATTCATCAGTCCCAACAACCTGGTTGCCAACGATACTTCCGACAATGTATACGGTGCGGTAGATTGGAATGGCGACGGTGACTACGGTAAGTTTAGCGACCAATTTATCGAAATATGGAATTCGGGCGATGCTCCACAGGACGTCTCTAGCTGGCTACTCTCGACAACAAGTGGTAGTCCACCGTGCCAGTTGCCCTATAACACGACACTAAACCCAGATGAGAGAATAGTCGTATTTAGGTCAGATTCAGACCTTGATCTAAGTTATTTCGATGGTGAGACAGTCAAAATTTCTGATACGAATATGAATGTCATAGATTCAATGTCATTTCCTGCCCAAGATTCGAGTTACGGAAAGTCATACATTTCGGATAATGGTGTGGTCACTAAAGACGACCCGACCCCCGGCCGAGCAGCAGATTTTTCAGACCCATACTCCGTACCAAGCAATATTGTCAAGTGCTACAAACTGAGTAACCTAGACTCATCGCGAGCCTTCTTACTGAAGGGAAGAGTAGTCACCATGGACGGTGAAACCAATGTTATCAATGACGGTAATGTCATGATAAGAGATGGCAAGATAACCGGCGTTTGGTCATCAAATACCAACCCTCCTGCAGGCGTCGATTTCACAGATGTACCAATTGTTGAGACTGATGGAACGATTTACCCGGGACTGATCGATTTACACAATCACGTACATTACAATCACATCCCGCTGTGGGATTTTGAAGTGCATCTTAGTGAATCGCAAAAATCTGAAGAAGGCGGCTATACGAACCGATACCAGTGGGGCAACAACTGGGATTATGGCCCCAGCATTACTTGGATGAAGACCAATATTCAGTCTACTTATCGGTGGGATATGGCTAGCGAGCAAATGAAGTACGCCGAAGTGCAAGCAGTTGCTGGTGGAGTGACTGCTATGCAAGGCTCACCAAGTTCCGGGACCCAAGCGTGGGACAGCATTTTGTCGAGAAATGTCGAATTATACAATTTCGGACAAGACGGTATCTCCACATGTGCTGTTTGTGGTGCTGCTGATGACGATTATACCGGTAGCCACCTAATTAGCCAAAGCGAGGCGGGTACGCTCAATGCTTGGTTTGTTCACCTGTCTGAAGGAGTCGATCAATCGAGTAAGTCTGAGTTTGATGCGCTGTGGAATAAAGGACTGATAATGGACGAGACTATTGTCATCCATGGTACTGCTTTAGATTCCTCGCAATTTAGTCAGATGGCTAGTGTCAACTCTGAACTAGTCTGGTCACCACTATCAAACCTGCTGCTGTATGGCGATACTACTGATGTAGTAGCCGCTCATCAAGCCGGAGTTAGTATTTCTATTTCTCCGGACTGGGGGCCAAGTGGTTCAAAGAATAATCTACACGAATTGAAGGTCGCTGACATGTGGAACAGCAACAATCTAAACGGCTATTTTAGCGATTACGAATTGGTCGAAATGGTCACTTCAAACCCCGCCGATGCCACCGGTTGGGCACCATTCGTTGGTCGAATAAAAGCTGATCTTTACGCTGATTTAGTGGTGATTGACACGTTCCACGAAGATCCATATCGCAATCTAATCGAGGCGATAGATGCGGATGTCGCGCTAACTGTGGTGCAAGGCAAGGCAGTGTTTGGCGATGTCGACATCATGCAGCAATTACAAGGCGATGATTGGGAGTATGTCAATGCTACAGACTTTCAGAAGGCCGTGGATGTGACTTCTCTTACTGAGGTAGATGGTAGTCAAACCTTTGCCGAAATCGAGGCTGGGCTTGCCATGGCAATGCAACACGAATTTAGTGACATGAAGGCACACTGGGCCGAGTTCAGCGGTGATACCGATGAGGAAATTAATGCCTGGCTAAATACCACCTTTGACGGCGATTATCGTGATGAAGTTAATCGTTTAAAGAACATGACATTAGACCCTATATTCACCACTGGTGATGCACGGTACTTCGATGTAATCAACCGTTCAATCCATGCTAATTATCACATCGATATGTCATTGTTGTATGACAACTATTACACTGTTGAAATGGTCAATGGTGCAAGAGTTAACGTCAATGTACAATTACCAGAAGACCAGACAAATACTGACACTGGTAGCAATGATAATACCAACAATGGCGGAGATTCTACCACACTACCAGGACCAGTAGACAACAATACTGTTGACAATGATGATGATATGTTTGCTGATCAGCCTGATGACCAATTTATCGATGAAACCGAGGCAGACCAAGCAACAAAAAATCAATTAAAATTAATCCTTGGCCTTATTGTAATTGTTCTGTTATTTGGCCTATATGTTGTCAGCCGCACTGATGATAGCGATGAATTGCTTAATTCTCAAACCTCGATAATTGACAAGATTTGGGATGATGATGAAATAAACGAAACCAATGATGCTCCTAGTAATGATGTTAGTGAAACTCCGACCTCAGATACCGTCGACATCAAAGATAAGGTGGCTAGTGCAATGAAATCCTCGGGTCTGTCTGCTGTGAGATTGTTTACCGCTATCGATCAAACCGATGACGGATATGTTTCCCGCCGAGAAATCAGAACTGCTGTGAACACACTACTCAAAGACTCGGTCAAAGTTTCCGATATCGATGCAATGCTGGAAGTTTTTGATACCAACGGAGATGGAGTAATCAGCCTCGATGAATTCTTGTCAGTTATGGAGCAGCACGAACCAAAGCAGTTTGTACCAGTGCTGCCCGATTTAAAGCCCCCACCCAAATAATTGGTTCAGTCAATGTCAATACGTGGTACTGTGCCATGTGAAGTAATTTGATGAGTTACTGGAACTCCCAACTTGGCCCGTCAGCGGAATCGGTTACCACAATCCCCATTGCACTTAGTTCATCACGTATTTGGTCTGCCTTAGCCCAATCTTTGTTAGCACGAGCTTCTGCACGTTTGCTCAATAATTCTTCGACAAGGGGAGATATTGCAGTTCTGCGTGGGTCTTCTTCGGGTTCCAGCAGGGCGAATTCACGCGTTGGCAGTATTCCTAAAACAACTCCTGCAGTTTCTTCTAACCAATCTACAGCGTAGTGAGCAAATGCATCCCGATCAGCATCGTCAAGCCCACTGTTCAGCAGCTTTGATATCTCCCTCACGCCACCTAATACTTTGGCGACAGCATCACGTGAATTGAAGTCATCATCCATGGCCTTGGCAAATCCTTCGCCCATCTTTTCAAGCATCGCCAAGGATTTAGTAAATGGTTGGGTAGAGGTAATATCTGGTTGAGGTAGCGGAATGGGTGATTCACTGGTCATACCTTTCAGGGCATTGATGTAGCATTCTAATACACGGTTATAGTTACGCTCAGCGTCTTTTAGTAGTGATTCATTCATATCAATTGGTGAACGGTAATGGGCATTTATCAGAGCAAATCTGAGCACCATGGCATCAACCTGTTGCAAGATATCTTTGATGGTCCAAAAGTTTCCAAGAGATTTACTCATTTTCTCACCATCTATATTGACAAAACCATTGTGCAGCCAGTGATGGACTATTGGCGAACAACCTGTATGACACTCTCCCTGGAAGATCTCTGCCTCATGATGGGGGAAGCGCAAGTCATGACCACCACCATGAATATCGAATTGTTGACCGAAGTGATCCAGTGACATAGCAGTACATTCGATATGCCAACCAGGTCTACCAGGACCCCATGGAGAATCCCAGGTTGGTTCATCCGGCTTAGCCGCTTTCCACAACGCGAAATCCTTGTGGTCCTTTTTCCCTGAACCAGTATCCTCTACTCGCCCGCCTGCACCCGAACGAACTGCGTTGATATTTTGCCCTGTCAGTTGGCCATATTTTTCCGGTGCTGATTCAACATCGAAGTAGACGCCATCGTTGGCTGAATAGGCGTGTCCTTTAGCAATTAGGTCCTCTGTTATGCGAATCATGTCATCAACATATTCAGTACAACGAGGATAGTCATCCGCTCGCAAGATGTTTAGAGCATCCATGTCCTCATAATAACCAGCAATATTCTCATCAACTAACTTACGCCAATCTTGCCCTGTCTCGTTAGCTCGTTGGATTATTTTATCGTCAATATCGGTAAAATTTTGTACATAATGTACATCAAAACCCGAAGCTTCTAACCACCGATGGATTAAGTCAAATGATAAGTAACATCGTGCATGCCCTAAATGGCATTTATCATAGACTGTTACCCCGCATACGTACATTGAAACTTTGCCCGGTTCCATGGTTTGGAACGGAACTTTTTCTCGACGCCGGGTGTCGTGGACTCGCAGAGGCATTGGGAACAAGGTCTGGTGTTCGCCATCACACTTCAATGTTATAGATACGATGCGCCTCGGAGGGTCGGTGTTGCGGTGCATAATGCACGAAATGGGGTGACTATTGGCGGTAGATTAGTTACTGATAAACTAATTATCCGCATAAGTTGGTTGTTACCGGCAATAGTAGTCCCTGTATCGATGTTAATCCACCTAGTTGTTGGAAACTCGCGGGATTTCCCGTTTTTTATTTCGGAGGCAGATTTTCCCGGTATAGAGCGTTTCATATTCACTGCTGGCTTAGCGATATCTGGATTATTCCAGATGCTCTTCGCTTACCGAATGTGGCATGAGTATCGCAAGATAAAACCGGGAAAACTATTGAACTTAGCGATGGTATGTGGATTGTTTACCGGCGCCAATCTTTTTGTCATGTCATTTGCTAATATGTATGACCACCTTATTATTCACGTTATTACCGCATCGGTGGTCTTTCAAGTCGGTATGATTTGGGCTATTGTCAGTCACTTTGCCATGCCTTCAGCCAACAAACGTGGTAAAATTATCCGTCGAACGAGCATTTTGCTTTGTATTGCATCATATTATGTCATGACTAAAGCTGTAGCTAGCGCCATTGGTGGTTTGGATTCGTATGATCTAGAAGATGATACCATATTGACTCTTGACAAAATCCAAGAAGCAATAGACGTGGCTGCATATGCTGAATTTGCGTTATTTGTCTGTTTGGTTTTGTGCTTGTATTCGTTTGAACAAGACTTTCTTGCACTGTCCGAATCAATCGAGGAGTGATTGTTTTACGTTGATTATACGTTTCGACATGTCAAAGACTCCTGCTTCCTCTTCAGTCATATCACCCAACCTTATTGCCTCAGATAGAATTCGTGAGGTTGCTTCAGGATGATATTGGACTGTTCTGATCGGCCTTGTGGGATGTTGGCAAGCAGCAATTTTACAATGTGATGCAGTACCAACAACCTGTAGCTCTCCGGAATCCACAACATGATCCTGATGTGTAAATACCGCGTTTACGACCGAGCCATCATCGTAGTGGACTTCCGAAACAAAGTGGCTTCCTTCTGTTGCCCGCTCAACTCGCCCGCCTAGAGCCGCGGCGATTATTTGGTGACCGAAACATATACCAATTATTGGAACCTCAATTGTCCGAATTAACTCTGCCACCTTATCCATCCAAGGCTCCCATGAAGAAACATTACGGCGAGAGCCGGTGATAGCGACAAAATCACAGTCAACAGGGTTTTGGACTACGGTGCCGAAACCATAATCGGTTCTTTCGTCAGTATGTGGCGACCACAAAAATACCTCTGGATTATCAAAATGCGAAACGATTTCTCTAACTCCTTCCTTTCCAAACGCCTTTCTTTCAGCCAGTAAATCGACCACTAGAAGACGCATGACAATCAAGCTTCAATGCCGTCTTTTGATCCGGTTTTCTTGGCTTCAATTACTGCATCATTAGCTTTGATTTGCTCCCAAACAATCTCAGCGATATCTTTGACCTCCATGTCAGAGCCAATAGCAGATAATCCATCAGTAATCATTGTTGAACAGAATGGACATCCAACAGCAACGGTGTCTGCGCCAGTTTCGGCTAACTCCTTTGAACGGATTATGTTGACACGGTCATACCCTTCATCAACATGTTCTTCCATCCACATCTGTGCACCACCTGCGCCACAGCAAAAAGAATTCTTGCCCGTTCGCTCGGTTTCAATATCGACGCCGCCAATAGCATTTCTTGGTGCGGCTAATTCACCGCCAATCCTACCAAGATAGCACGGGTCGTGATAGGTTACTGAGCCATCGTGTTTTGGCTCTGGCAGTTTACCTTCTGCTTGAAGATGATTGATTAATTGTGAATGATGCATTACTTCTATCTCCTCGCCACCGTAGTCTTTGTATTCTTTACCGAGGGTGTGGAAGCAGTGCGGACATGAGGCGACTACTTTCTTGACGCCAATTTCTTCGAAAGTTGCAAGGTTAGTTTCGGCTAACATTTGGAATAGGTATTCGTTACCAGCCCGACGGGCAGCATCGCCGCTGCAGCCTTCTTGCATGCCGAGGATGCCGACATCTAATCCCGCCTCTTTCATGATACTGATGGTATCTCGGGCAACTTTCTTATTGCGTTCATCGAAAGATGCTGCACAACCTGCAAAGTAGATGTATTCAGCAGGTTCGGCAACTTTGACATCAAGGTCTGCTGCCCAATCTCCTCGCTCATGGGATGGTAAACCATACGGGTTTGAATCAGACTCAAGGTTTTCTATTGTGGCCATCAATGGCATAACGGTGTCCTCAACTTTCTCGTCAAACTCCATTCTTTCCATCATTAGGTGTCGGCGAGCATCGGTTAGTTTTGGCACGTGGTCTATGTAAATTGGACAGGCTTCAACGCAGGCATGACAGGTCGTGCAAGCCCAGATCGATTCTTCGCCGAACTTAGCAATAATGTCTTGTTCTGGAGGTTCTCCTTCCATTAGTACGCTATAGTTGTCATTGGCGTAATTTCGAACATCGTGGATAATTTGCATAGGATTTAACGCTTTACCAGAGGCATAAGCAGGACACACGTCTTGGCACCTAGCACACGATGTGCAGGCCCAGCCATCGATTAGACTTCGCCAGGTTAAATCGGTATAGTTAGCTGTGCCAAATGATTCAATGTCTAAGTCATCAAGCAGCACCGCTTTTCCTTGTTCATCAACCTGCATTGGCTCCATTGTAGCCATTGGCCGCATGTCGTGGAAGAAGGCATTCGGTAGAGCCATCACCAGGTGCATGTGCTTGGATAGTGGGATTAAGAACAGGAAGGTGGCGATCGCTAGCATGTGCGCCCAATAAGCACTGACCACAACTGCAGTGGATGGCACGATAGTCGCTGCGACCCACGCACCGATTGGCTCATAGGTCGACGAAACGCCAGCTTCACCCGCCTCGACAAAGAACGATGTTAATGTAATAGTTAATATCAACAACAGAATCACGTTACCCTCAAGTTGAGACTTACCCTTTAGTTTCTCTGGAGTAAATACCACCCTGCGGGTTAGGGCAGCAACGCAACCGATCAGCGCGATTGTGTAGCCAGTTTCAACCATTAGATTCCATGGACCTTTGATTACCTCGGGCAAGAAACTATGGGAAAACCAATTTGCAGTAGCAAGGTCTAGCATGTCTGAGGATAGCATTAGGAAACCCCAGAACATCAATACGTGAATTCCTCCAGCAACCTTGTCTTCTAGCACTTTTTTTTGTCCTAACCACCCTGTAGCAACCTCTTTGATTCTAGTCGGCCAGTTGTCAAATCTGTAATCAGGTTTACCGAGCATCACGAGACGTGTCGCTTTCCAAACTTGGTAAGTGAAAAATGAGATTGAAACAGCACCAATTATGGCGAGTATTGCCCACCCTGGAATTGGGCCATAATCCATGAGTAATGGGTGTTCCATGATATCATCTTCCCGGTGCTAATTAGCCCCACAATTAGGCAACTATTGAAGTCACCGTATCAAAGCACAAATAAAACCACTTGGTGAGGCTAACATACAAGCACTCACACTGGAGGTTACTGATGAGCAAAATTACTGTAAGCGCACCGGGAAAATGTATCCTATTTGGCGAACACGCCGTGGTATACGGACATCCCGCAGTTGCAGTAGCGATAGACCGACGTATCTCGGTTAGTATTCAACCATCGAAAACCGGCTCGTGGTTGCTGGATGGTAATGAACTAAATATGTCGAAAAACCCGCATATTAGCGGCCTCATCAAGAAACTGTGGCCAGCCGATTTGGGCGCACCGGCGTTATCAATTCAGATTGAAGGCAATATACCAAGGTCCTCTGGATTAGGTTCATCGGCTGCTCTATCTGTCGCTTTTGCCGGTGCCTTAAGACTCGCTCGTGGACGCTGGTTGACGGCACCTGACAGTAACCAGCAACAGCATTGGGCTGAAGGATTTAGCTCCAGCATAAGCCAGACAAATCCTTATGACTTATCCTGCGGATTTTTTGCCACAACCCCGACAAATGAGTTACATCACTTGAACGGCATGGACGCCATAGACCTTGACGAAATTGCGATATTGTCACACGGAGCGGAAGCAAATGCACAAAATGGTCGCGCTTCACCCATGGATTCATCTACATGCGCACACGGAAACATCGTCGTCATATCAAATAAAATTGAACGCAATATCGATTATCTGTACCAAAGGAATCTAACAACGCATGGAAGCGAAATTTCTTGGCACATTCACGCGCTGGAACTTGTGCAGCAACCTGATGATGTATACCTAGTGATAGGCAATACCGGGATTAACGCACCAACGGGAAAACAGGTTGCTAAGCTTGCAGAATTATTGAGGCAAAATCCTATGAAAATGAAGGAAGTTGAGACTATTGGGAAGATTGCAAGACGCGGGATTGATGCATTACTTGGAGGGGACTATGATGCTGTTGGAAGGAGTATGAGTGAAAATCAACTAATGCTGAAAAGTATTGGAGTATCGAGCCCTGAGCTGGAGCAATTAATCAAAGCGGCATCGCCGACTAGCCTTGGGGCAAAATTAACCGGTGCGGGTGGTGGTGGATGCATGGTTGCTTTGACCAGAAATCCCCAGTTGACTAGTGATGCAATCGAGCTAGCCGGTGGTCGAACTTTCATCACGAAATTAGGTACTGCAGGTTTGACTGTCGAAACCAATGATATCACACCTATATGGACGAAATCGTGATGCTGCGAGCCCTTTAAGGGCTTAAGGGAAAAGCGGTCCTTTATATACCTGTTATAAATCCCTTTTAAACATGACAACTGATGAAGAACGTTTGACAGTAGTAAATGTAGTCGCCAGCACAAGAGTCGCTGAAGAACTCGACTTGCCAGATATTGCTATTCAACTAAATTGTGAATATGAGCCCGAGCAATTTCCCGGTGTAGTTTACCGGGTAACCGATCCAAAACTAGCTATACTCATGTTCCGCTCCGGTAGAGCAGTATGTACTGGAGGGAAAGACGAAGATAATATTCACACTGGTATTGACCGAATGATTTCAGACCTGCGCGGCGCAGGAATCAAAACCTGGGATTTGGCAGATGTAGAAATCGAAGTCCAAAACATGGTGGCAACTTATGCACTGCACTACCCAGAGGATTACGATGGAAATGACAAATTTACCGGCGAGCCGTTGGCTGGGGTGCCGAGGAAGTTGAATCTAAACAACCTTACTTTTCACCTACCGTTCGACAAAGTAGAATATGAGCCTGAACAGTTCCCAGGCTTGATTTACCGATTAGATTACCCCAAGGTAGTCTGTCTAATATTCGGTAGCGGTAAGATGGTAATCACCGGAGCAAGACACAAAGATGAGATTCTTGAAGCGGTTGAAATCATCAAGGATGAGTTAGCAGACTTGCTGTGAACACCCCATAATTAACTCCATACTGTGGAGAAGTGTTCATTGCCTATGGTAACTTCGCACTACCATGCGGAGCATCGCCAAACGGCAAATCAAAGCGATGACTCTCATTGTCATTATGCTCTTATCCACTACAGTCATCTACAACGAAACCGAACTTACCACAGTCACTGATAATCTAGATGCTAGCGAAAAGTCAGGCACCACCGTGCCAGATGTCCCAGTTTGGCGCGTGGGGGACAAATGGAAATATGCTGGGACGTTTGACCCAACTCAACTGGTTATTGACTCCGGTGTTGAAGCAAATGTTGGGGAAATTAACGGAGACTCAATCACCGAAGTACTGTCAATCACTGAACGCAATGTCAACGGTATTCCTACCCTTGTCTACACGGTAAGAACCACGGCAAATTTCGATAAATCTGGAGTTTCTCTTGATAGTTTCACTGGTACTGCTGAGATCGAATTTACCCAGACCGAAGTTCTGCGTGTAAGCGATCTGGCATCGCTTCAAAGTGACTTAGATTTATTCATTGAGTTCACACCTAGCGGAATTAGTTTCCTCAAACAGACCGTTGGAGATATTACCATCTCTAACACCTATTCTCCACCAAGTGAAAATTACGATTTCCCACTGCGAGACGGTGACCGATGGACCACCACAATAACCTCCACATCTCAATGGTCAGGTTCCAGTGATTACATCACGCCATTTCCTCCACCGACCTCAGATACTAACAGTTCCACATATGAGGTAACCAATATCGGACCCCCAACCAATGAGTTCGGCCAAACCATCAACTACGGTGGTTGCTCTGAATCATTTGAGATTACTTCGTTTAATTCCGATGGTGAAGAATCTGGTTACACATGGTATTGTCCGGAGGCGAGAAATTTCGCCTGGAAACACACTGAAGAAGATGTTGGCCTGACTATTGATTTCCGTTTGAAAGAATATATGCCAAAGGATTCATCTGGGGTTAATATCTACAACAATCCCGGAACAAGGAACGATTGCTTGAGCATCGATACCATAAGCGATGTGACCGCTCTAGATACGCCAATAGACGTCTGGGTAAATGTCAGTTCAGCACCCGGATGTGTGGCTAACACGAACGGAGTCTCACTTGAATTAAGACACGAGTCTACTGGAGAAGTTCAAAGCCTGACCACGGCTGCTAACGCTAGCGCATGGACTACCCTAAACATTGGTAACAATGAGGATGGTTCGATCACTTCAAATGACTGGGCAAGCCACGGATTAGTCGCTCGCACCACGTCTGGGAACCTTGTTGGAGCCAAAACAATCACTTTGGACGAAGACCTTGTGGTCCTCGATTTGTTCGCTGACGCTGAGCGAGCAACCATCACTAGGATTAGAGATGGTGAGTCAAAACAATTGAACACCCTATCGGGATATAACGTTCTACCTGGTGATGAACTTATTATCGAAGTATCCATCCAAAATAACGGAATTACCGATAGTGTACCGACAAACCTACGCATATACCCGCCCACAGGTAATGATTTCAACCTCCCTGTTCCATCGCTTTCAACTTACGAGATCTACAAGACCAACTTCACTTGGAACGTGCCCGAAAACCAACCCATTGGCAGTATACCGATTGCTTGGGAGGCAGACCCAGATGAGGTAAATACAGCAGATGCAAATCCTAACAATGACTATGCAATAATTGAATTGTTTGTTGGCCGGTTACCAACCCCAGCAATAAATCACGTTACTGCGACCACCAAGGTGGAGGTTTACATCAATGCGAGCATGAGTTACGATCAAGATGGCGGTAGTGTTTCGTGTATCTTTGATATACCATATGACGATGGTTCTCGTTCATGGGCGTACATCGAGGTAGTGAGTCTAAGTTGCCAGACTAACTGGACCTGGATAGATGATGGTGATTACCCCATTATCGTCACAGTTGTTGACGAAGAACGGGATCAAGTCCAGGAGATTTTGTATGCGAATATTACCAATCGAGCTCCGCTACTAGAGATACGAAGCATGCGCAATGAGGCTAGGGTCGAACATCCAATTACCCTGTATGCCTTTGCCAATGATACCGATTCAGAGGATGTTTTTCCCGGAGTGGTAGATGTCTTCTGGCCTGACGCACAGTGCGTTGAAGGATACTACACCAAGACTTGCACAACAACTGCTCCGACTGAAGGATATCACACATTCAAGGCGGTTGGTGTCGACGACGATTTAGCCGAGACTGAGGCATTTATCGATATATTGTTCACTAACATAGCGCCACATAGCACAATTATCAACTTGTATCAAGATGGAAATATTGTTGAGTCTGACGAACAACAAATTTGGCAACTCGACGAGGACCAGATGGTAACTATCAAAGGTCAGGCAGAAGATTCAATCGATGATATTTCAGATTTAGACCACACTTGGTGGCCTGACAATCGCCAACCTGACCTGATTTATTTCCTGGATGGGAGGGTCACTGAATTCGATATGAGTTGGCAAACGTCTGGTTTGCACACAATTAGGCTCGATGTTACTGACGACGATGGTGCAATAAGTTCAACCAATGAACGATGGGTCAACATCCGTAATGTGCCGCCAGTTGTCCAACCATTAGATTCAATTTTACCAATTGCTGAGGGTCAATCCATTACCATTACAGGCAACTCTACCGACACAGTTAGTGACTTGCCATCTTTAACCAAATGTTGGGACGTCGATCCTGGAATCGATAGTGATAACCAAGGTGGCGCCAGTGATGATTGTGACATAGTTGGTGACATATTTACCTACGCGTGGAACCGGAGCGGATCACACACCGTGGTGTACCACGTAACTGATGATGATGGTGCTACGACTAGCGAGGTTGTAGTGGTTAATGTAGTCAATATACCGCCAATTGTTAGAGTCAAATCTACCGAATGTCGAGCCTATCAAAATTGTGTTTTGGACGCACGTTCAACAGTTGACTCGTTGAATGATATTACCGGATTGAACTATGTTTGGGACACAGATGTTACCTTTGATAGTAATGGCGACGGTATCAAGGATAATGATGCAGACTTGATTGGCGCTAGAGTCGAGCACGTATTCAGGCAAGAAGGCAGAGTTACGGTCAAAGCCATAGTTTGGGATGAAAATCCAGAAAAGCCTGGCTCAAAAGAATTGGTAATCAATGTCGGTCCAGCAGATCGGACAATCATCGAGGATGCTGGTGCATTGTTGGTTGGTGAAGATGCTAATCCAATCGCACAATTAGCTGTGGCGCTAATTGTCATAATGCTTCTCGTTTTAATTGGGCGCAGACGGACCACTGTAAACAGAGTCAAGACCTGGGAACAAGATGCATTGGATGCTGAATTTGACAAAGATGCTAAATTAAACTCACAAACCCGCAAACCCGCAACCCCGCCTCCTGGCTTCGTGTTCGAACAAGCCCTACAATTACCACCTGAATCAATATCAGCGGATGATATCACGATTGATGAACTGCTCGCTGGACCAACACTACCAGCAACCGGACTACCTGATGGTTGGACAAAGGAGCAATGGAATTATTATGGACACGAATGGTTGAAGTCTCAAAAGTAGACCTAAAATCGAGTCTCTCAAGTAATAGGACTTCCTCGGACAGCCATGTTTAAGCAGCAAAGTTTGGCTGTGTTTTTGATTTTGACAATGCTTGTAGCACCGTTGAGTAATTCCAATGGTAATGATAGAGCAATGGAATTAACCGAATCCGCCGTAAGTGAATCGAACACGCTAAACGGGTGGCCAGACGTTCCATCGTGGAGAATTGGCGACCGTTATACGTATGAAACACAATTTGATGTCCAACAATTAATTCAACAAGCCAACGTTTCGGCTACATTGAACACACTTACTGGCGATACAGATTACGAAGTGACAGATATTTTCTTCATGACTATCGATAATGTGCAGACCCTAGTATACAAGATGGAAATTTCAGGCTCTTTTACTTCCGGCAATGATGGCGCATTCATCGAAGACACCCCCGTCGGGGATGCCAATGGCAGACTAGACATTGAGTATCAGGGTGAGGATATAATTAGGGTTAGAGATCTTGCCGTGGTGAATAGTGATTTCACGCTGGATGTCGATTTTGCACCCTTCAACATTGGATTTTTGAGTGCAAATTTAGCCACAATATCATTCGACACATCCTACTCGCCGCCCAAAGAGAAATACGATTTCCCTGTCCGAGTAGGCGACCAATGGTACATGAATTTCTTCGCCTCAACGAATGCAGGCGGTAGCTCTGATTACTTCGACCCTACAGAGTTTGATACCGCAGGTCCTGAGAACAATAGCTGGCAAATAACTGCTAGCGGAGTTCCAACTGAGGGTGGAGTGAATATTGCATATAGTGGCTGTGCAGACTCGTACAAAATTAATGAATGGAATCAAACCGGAATATCGCAAGGTTTCAATTGGTACTGCCCCGATGTGAGATATAATTCCTGGATGCGGGTTAGTAACGCAGCCGGGTTTACTATCGACTGGTTGCTCAAAGAGTATCGTCCAGCAGGCTCTTCAGGAGTCAATGCTAATTCAAACCCCGGCACCAGAAATTTGGAAATCGATATAACTCCGCAAGCGGTTGCCACGCTGCCCAACGCTGAGCAAACCATTGCCATTGACTATAGTGGCCCCAGTGGCGTGCAGCCAAATACAAACCTGCAATTGCGGTACGAGATGGACTCCACATTACTCAATCCCACAACCGACACCAACGGTCAAGCAACTGCAGTACTGAATTCATCAGATGTCGTAGATACTACTAATGCAAGTGATGATTACTCAAGCAACGGACTTATCGTTTGGGACCCGCAGTCAGAAATAATTGGTGCCGCAACAATTGTCATCGATCTTTCACTGACCCCAGTTGACCTCATTGCTCAATCAGACGCAATTATCGTTACCAGAACCAGGGATGGCGTAGAATCAATTCTCACGAAATCTATTGGTTATAATGCGCTACCTGGTGATTCATTGTCATTTTCAATACCAACGCAGAATCGTGGTCTACTAGCGTCTTCACCAACGAGTATTGATGTGACGACTCCAAGTGGTACAGTGATTAGTGAACCATTACCCTCAATCCCGTCCTATGGTGAGGCACGAGTAGATGTTGAGTGGACTGTACCGGACGACGAGCCAATCGGCATTCAGAATCTGGCTATTGAGGTCGACCCTGATGAATTAGTCTCGGATGATTCAAATCGCAGCAATAACCTGGCGAGTGTTGAGATTTTCATCGGTCGAACACCGACCGCTCAAGCAACGGTTTCCGACGAAGTTTACACGTTTGAAAACGTCACTATTGACGCCTCCGCTAGTTTTGATGAGGACGGTGGCGATGTTACCTGCCGTTTTTCTGTCGAAAAGAGACCTGGCCTGATTGAAAATTTTGACACTGAAAATTGTATTATTGAGTACAATTGGAGTGATGGCAGTGAATGGAATATCGTGGTAATTGTTACTGACGACGAACTCGATACCGATACCATTGATTTGACTGCGACGGTGTTTAACCAAGCACCATTTGTTAATTTAACAGTCCCGGAAACGATTGATGTCAATCAGTTTGTATTTGCCGATGCCAGTGATAGTGGAGACATCGATACTATCTCACCTTCTGGCCAGGAAGTAACAATATCCTGGCCGGGACTCAACTGTAACGAAGGAACTACTCAACCAACTTGTACATTCCTGGCTAACCAAGAAGGGCCACTGACTGTCACCGCCGTGGCGGAGGATGATGACGGTGCAACCACTACCATTACAACAGTCATTGATGTACTAAACGTAGCACCTACTATATCGCACCCTGAATTATGGAAAGCCGGCCAAAACCAATCGGTCGATCAGTTAGGATATTGGAATCTAAACGAAGATGAAACCGTAATTCTTCGAGCAGTTGCAGAGGATACCCCGTTGGATAAAGATTCCTTGATTATTGAGTGGACTCCATCAAACTTGGATGATAATTGGACAATTACTACTATTGGCCCATCATCACAAACTGCCATTTCATGGCCTAGTTCCGGTCTGCACACTCTGAGCGTGGTTGCTTACGATAATGATAATGCCAAATCACAGACTAAGTTAGGAATTGTCAACATCTCAAATGTGGCGCCTTCGATAGAACCACTTGGCTCGACCCAACCGATTTTTGAAGATAACAATATCACTTTTGTTGCGGAGGTAAGTGACACCGCATCTGATATCGACAGTCTAGAGGTATGTTGGGATTTAGATTCCCTAGCTGATGATGACGGCGACGGAGTTGCGGAAAATGACTGTAATGTTGCTGGTTTATCAATGACTGGCTCGTGGCCTACAAGTGGCATTAGATGGATAACTGCAACCGTAACTGATGATGATGGTGCTAGTGCGTCCACCAGCATCAATGTCAGTGTAATCAATAGCGCTCCAAGAGCCAAGATTACAAACAACACCAACGTAATGGAATTGAATGAAGGCGACAACGTAACACTGTCCGGTCTTACAACAACCGATACCGCATTTGATAAATTATCACTTATCTATGCTTGGGATAGCGACCATATCGATTCTGATCTTGACGGCAATAATATTGGTGATGTTGACTACTATGGTGCAGAGTGGTTAATCGATGATTTGCCTCCTGGTAGTTGGACTATCACCCTCACTACCACAGATGATGATGGTGAGAGCAGCATCACCAGCATCGATATCCAAGTAAAAGCCAAACCTGCAGAGGGATTCTTGGAATCGGTTAGTGATGCCGTAGGCGGCGTTGGAACGTTGGTTATTGGAATACTTGCTGTCGTGGTAATTGGGCTTGCAGCATTCCTATTATTCACGCGAAATTCTGGTTCTAAACCAGAAAAATACGGTGATTATGGGTTGACAACGACATCGATTAGTCAGTTTAGTGAACCAATAAACACGCCTAGTGCCGACGCTGGTTTTGGTCTATATCAGGCTGATGCAAGTCAGCCCGAGTCTTCTGCCACCTACAATCCAGCAGCGCAACCAATCGAACCAATAATTGATTCAGCACCAATTGCTAATGCGGGACCGCCACTCCCTGCAGCTGGACTACCTGAAGGTTGGACTATGGAACAATGGCAATATTACGGCGAGCAATACCTTGCGACCATTTCAGCGCCCCAAGTTCAAAATCAACCAACAATTACAGATACTACAACTCAATCCCAAAGTAACCTTCTGAACGATGTTTTGGATGATTTGGATTTGTGACGTGGAATAATGGCGAGTTTGTGGAGTTTCTTTGGATTACCAGACCCAGATGCCGCACAAAAATCAGCGGTAGGAAATGAACAGCCCCCATCTGGTGAACAAGCCACGCTCACGAATGATCCTGAGACATCACAATCTCGGTTGACCAACGAACCTGTTCCTCCAGTCCAAGAACCATTGACAGATTTACCCAAGATAGACAGTACCCCGCGCTCGGTACCGGTACCGCCTAACTGGAATGGCCCGCTTACCGCTGATGGAGAACCGTTCCATGACCTTGGAGTCCAAGCCCAAGTAAGGCGGTCGTTCCCCTCAAGAGCACTACGCTATGTTGCTCCCGACGAAATGAAGCGCATACCTACCAGAGGTATTGCCCAAAGAATCGCGAATGGTGACACCGTAATAGTAGATTTGAGAGGGCTTGTTCATATGGATTCTCATCAAAATGCCTGCCGCAGAGATCTGAAAATGATGACTAATGATGTTGGAGTTGGAGTTTTTGCGCTTGATCAAGAAGATAAATTGCTAATGATTCCAGGCACCGACGTAATCGTTGACATTAGCAACCACAACTTAGGCATAAATCCATTAATGTGATTTGCATATTGTTGGAAATTTGCTTAAAAGGGACATTAACCTCGTTTACATGTGGCCGGCCGTTTCAAAGTTCCATTCTCTGGTTTGAGTGGTTCCTACATACCTCACTTCTCATCCTCAATGGTAATGATTATCCCGTTTATGCTAACGGTCACCTGGCTATCAGCCACTGAATCAGACTACTCTTTTAGACAAGACAACTACCGCCTTGAAATCGCTTTTATCCTAACTGCACTGATTTCGTTAGGCTGGCTAATGTCGGTCGTAGTCGGAATGGCATTTGATTTGTTCCCAATAACCCATGATAGTGACGCTTACACTCATACCCACTCAAACCAGTATCTGCTTGTCAACATAATCGGCCAAGTTCTGATTATGGGGGGAATATTTTCCAACAATCTATCTCTGATGTTTGAGATGGTAACCGTAGGACTGGTTTTATTGACTTGGGGATTGATATCAATCGCTTGGCCAAGTTGGAAACTCCATCTTGATTCCAAAGAGAAACACATTAATTGTGGCAACATTGCACTTGTTCCAGCATTGCTCAATCCTGTATCGGCGTTGGTTATTCTAGGATGCTGGATTTTCCGCCAGGAGACTGGTTTCCTGGAGTTTGGTTTCTCATTCAATGTGGTTGTGTTGATGGGAACCACCGCCCTGAGTCTGATTCTAGCCCACTTTAATCGTAGGTTATCATGGGACCTAGTAAAATTCAGTGACTTTCGACCAGTGGTGGCAATTTATCTAGTTCTTGCTTTAGTACACTGTTTCTCTGTCATAATGTACGAGCGGGGACAGGTTACTGAAAGTCTAGCCAACATTAGCCAATCACTGCCCTTCTTTTGGGCTTTTATTTCTACCAGACCGGTTAAAATGCTGCGCAAAGCAATAGGTAAAAATCCGCAACCACACTCCGCAATGATTGGTTCTGCACAGTGGTATTTCCTCGTGGTTGGGCTAATGTCCGTAATACCAAATTTTGATGAAGGAAAATTCATCAACATTTCCTATGTTACCTTAATCTTCTCCACAGTTATGCTTTCAATATGGGGTTCTGGAATTTATCTTCACAAAGATCACCTACACCAGTCCATTCACAATCGGTCCAAGCTATACAAAATGCTGGCGTTCAATTTCATTGGAGTTACATCGCTATTCATGATTGGATTTAGGATAACCATCCTTGGTGAAAATACTGATCTAGTGTATTATTTTATGAGGAATTTCGCACTCACATCGATGATGGTTTACATGGTCATTATTTTGTTCAAAGATCTCGTTTTGTCAATGGACACATGGCATCGGATACCAATGCATTACGAGCGTTACACCTCGTAATCACTGAACTGAACAAGTCGCTCCATTGCATCACATGCTATTCCCAGTACCGTGGCTTCATCCCCCTCCACTAGCCTCGCATACGGGTTCATCTCACCCGCCAAATCATATGCTCCAGCTTTACCAACCCAAGAATTACTCAACACTAATTCAACCAGCACCTCATCGCTTAATTCCGCTATCTCAACGATTGCTTGATTCAGATGAAACTCCCATTTTGATTGGTGCCAAATCCCAGTTGCTGACCAAACTCTATGTCGCCGACCAGACAATCTGTGCAACATTGCGGCTGCTTCAATGGCATCCCCAGCCTTTCCCATTGCTAGTGTATCAGCATCTGGATCCTGCAGCATTGTATCACTAACGACAATGAGGTCATATCCCTCATCAATACTAACTGCTGCTGCCTTCTTTTGACAAATTTCCAGCACTTGACCCGACACTAGACTAGCCTTTGAGGTTTCATTAACTGAATCAATCCCCTTACACACCAGGTTCGGAAATATCTGCGCCATCATTTCGGCTCGTCTAGTCGACTCTGATGCCAGCCAAACCCTCATCATTTTTTACAGATTTTGTCAATCAATCAACCTTACTATTTTGATATTCAGAATTGAGACATATTCAAGTGATGGATAACAATCCGGTAAATGGTGGCAGAATGTCTGGACTAGAAAGAATCCCTACCCACATCGAAGGATTGGACGAAAATATGCAGGGTGGCATCCCTCAGGGCCACATCTGTTTAGTTGCTGGTGCCTCAGGTGCGATGAAATCAAGTCTTACATTTTCAATGCTGTATAATGCAGTGCTATACGGTGAGACTAGTGGAATTTACATCACACTTGAACAGGGTAAAGATTCACTGAGAGCCCACATGAGCAACATGGGGATGAATGTTGACGACCCAAGGGTAAGAAATCGTATTGCAATTATTGATCTAGTTGACCTCCGCGTTCAATTGGATGAACAGGGAATGAGCAATAGGGTCGACTGGATGGGACAGTTGATTAAGCAACTTACCTCCTATCGGCAGTCGATAGGGTTTGAATTACTAGTATTCGATTCACTTGGAGCTTTCTTTACCTTGACTAAGATGGAAAACCCTCGGGATGAAATTTTCCGTCTGTTTGAAGCGGTGAGAAGACTCGAATTAACCTCGTTCTTTATTTGTGAGATGACTGGTGAAGATCACAAACAGTTCGGTGAATACGGTATTGAAGATTACCTATCTGACGGTGTAATCCATTTGGTAATGGAACGGTCGGACGACGATGTCAAAAGAAAAATGAGCGTCATCAAAATGCGCCATACCAACCACATGCTGGGCTATAAACCATTCAAGTGGAAAGC
>DAUW01000004.1:0-3365 GCA_002505355.1 Euryarchaeota archaeon UBA229
TATTCTGCCGTATTACTCTGCGCAGTCATTTGTATCGCTGTCCAATGGCTTGCGTGGATTCCAGCATCACTAGCAAAAACTGAACGCTATTATGACTTGACTGGCGGTTTAACTTACCTTACAGTCGTAGGGTTTAGCCTTTGGGCAGGGTCTCAGACTGAACCACCGAGTCTGAGAGAATTAATTGTCAGTTTACTGGTTGTTATCTGGGCATTACGACTGGCCAGTTTTCTCTACATGCGCATTCATCGTGCCGGTAAGGATGGGCGCTTCGACCAACTCAAAACCTCACCGATCCGGTTTTTAGTACCGTGGACTATTCAAGGACTATGGGTGTTTTTGACAATGATAGTAGTTATTGTCGTCAATAGTCAATCCGGTTCAGCACCACCACTAGGAATATTTGACGCATTAGGATTGTTAATTTGGCTACTCGGATTTAGTATTGAGGTAATCGCAGATAATCAAAAAACCGCATTCAACGCAGAACCCGGTAATCAGGACCTATGGATAGATAGTGGATTGTGGGCTTACTCAAGGCACCCTAATTACTTGGGAGAAATTATGCTGTGGACTGGTATTGCCTGTTTTGGAGCAGCCTGCTTCACCGGTTTGGAAAGAGTAGCGTGGGTCTCACCATTATTCATCTACATCCTACTGACCAAGATTAGTGGTATCCCTATACTCGAACGACGAGCTTTTGAAAAATGGGGAGATAATGAAAAGTATCTAGAATACCACAAAAATACACCAGCCCTTATCCCACGATTTTATCGAGGATGATAACTTATCGCAGGATTTATTCTCCCTGGTAAATCTCAACCAGTGGCACATACACGTGGCAGAAGAATGAGGGATGGAAGAGCCACGATTAAGTGCAGAATATTGAGCATAATAGCAGCTTCAGTTGGTTGCGAGACGAATGAAAACGTTCCATAAGCGAGCAAAAACACAACGCCGCTAATCCTCCACCATTGGTCAGGCTTGTCCGTCACTAACTGCAGCAAGGTATGATAGATAACCGTGGACGTACAAAAGGCAACCGTAGCCACGAAGCTTGCCAGTGTGAAAAGGACAGGAGGAAACATGGTATTTGACTGCCGCTCCCACGGCGCCCAGGGCGTATCCATACCAATGACGATAGTCAACAAACCAGCCCCCACTGTTGCCATCCCCCCAATCAAAAGCAATGTCTTAATCGAAGCCTTCAGTGAAGTCAAGAAAGCATCGAGCATTGTTCAACGGTCATTATCTTAGTACATAGGCTCATGTTTTATTGTGTAAACTAGAGGGCATATGTCGTGTTGCTCTAGGCTATTTTCCTTCCTATTATACAATCTATTTTGCCTTCAGGAGGAAATAGTCTAATCAGCAATTTCCCTGAAGACTCGTCTTAACTTTGTAGTTGATGGTACATGGGTATAGGGGATTATCTCAACCACTGGAGGTTTGATGCCCTTTGAATCCCACAAATCTTGGAATCCCACCATCGATAAATTTTCTAACCCTTCTGGTTTGAGTTGAATTTCGATTTTGTCAGTAGTTTTCTGTACTGCAATGTAGTCAGTAATTTCATCACTCATTCGCATTATTGCTCGACGGATGAGGTCTGGAACCACGAATTCGGTAGTGCCGTCCAGTGTTGGCAAATGGAACATATCATCCGAGCGACCCATAACTGAATGGATTAATTCTCTGGCATCACCACAAGGGCATGGGGTTTTGGAACTAACTAGAATATCGTTCATTCGATAGCGAATGATCGGTTGAGTCTTGCGGCGAAAATCGGTAATTATTGGATGATACCAGCCTTTTTCTTCATCGATCCACTCTTTCTGCACGACCATGATGTCCTCGTTAAGGTGTAATTTGCCTAATTCGCATGTTGCACCTATCTCACCTTCAGTCGATGAATAAAATTGGTGTAGGGTTAGACCAAAATGCGACTCAATTTTTTGCCTGTCCGTTTCCTCCAGAACCTCAGCAGCAGACACAAGGCGTTTGACCGTTATTTTGCTATCCATGTCAACAAAATAACTCAAGACGCTCGGTGGGCAAATCAGCATGTCCAAATTGTCGTTTAGAATTGCCTTATGTAATTCATCAATTGGCTTCATGAGATCGTAGAACAAGAATTTAATCCGGCTTGAGCCGATGCTTTCGTAGGTATTTGAGTTAGCCCTAAGGACCAATCCTATTCTGTGTTTCTTGAATATTGATGAACCAAGACCTCTAGCTAGCATGAATCCTGCCCAAGTTGCTTGCTCAGCCTCGCTAACAATGTGCATACCGCGAAAGCCACTGGTGCCGGAAGAGAAGCCAATGCTGTATGGACCTATTTTCGAGGAAAAATCACGGCTCTTTTCTGCTTTTTGAGCGAGTTTTTTGGCTTGAGCAACATCTAAATCAACCGTTATCAACTCCTGAAGATTCTCCATCATTACTGATTTCTCAATGATTGGAAACTCTCGCCACTGACTATCATCATAACCATCCCACAACTTCCGATAAAATGGGGAATTATGTCTGACAAATTTGATGTGCTTCTCTACTGCCTTTTCCTGTAACTTGGTAATCTTCTGCCGTGACTTAAACCGTTTCGGGGTTCGGAAATAGCGGATCAAAGTAGTCAATTTACTCAATCCAACTCCTCCATCCCTTCGACAAAAGACAGCCTAGGACTCCAGCCAAGATAGCGCTTGGCTCCACTGATGTCAAGACGGAGGGTTTTGGTGACCTGTCTTAGACCGTAACTAGTTATTGCCGGTTCCCAAGTCTTGCCTGGAATCAAACTAGCGACAGATTCGATTAACCTTGCATAGATTAGGACTGGTAAGTATGGTATTTTGAGGTGTTTTAATTGCTTACCGTTGCGATTGGAGTATGTTGCAACAATCGTCTTAAATGACTGGGCATCACCATTCGAAATGTTGTAAAATCGGTGTAGTGCATCTGCTTTTGCTTCAATGGCGCAAGATACCGCGTCGAGGAAATTACCTAGGCAGGTTACATCGACCAGCGCATCACCTTTGCCGATGGTTATGTATCGCTTGGCTGAAATCAATCGTTCCAAGCGCGGGATGAGTGTCTCATCACCCTTGCCAAATACGGCGCGCGGTCTTAGGCCAACCCATTCAATGTCCTGTTGAGACATGCAGAATAATTCGGCATCATACTTACTAGCGCCATAATGATGCTTGGGCCGCATTGAGATGTGCGGTAAGTCATCAGGGTGTTTGATATCGGGTCTACCACCGTCAAAGATGGATGCGGACGAAATGGCAATAATACGTTTGACAGAACGGTACTTTGCCGCAATGAAAATATTCTTAGTTCCTTGCAAATTTGTTTCAAAGTACTTCCTT
>DAUW01000004.1:3769-4053 GCA_002505355.1 Euryarchaeota archaeon UBA229
ACATCGAGAATGTCACATTTGCGCATTGCAAATCCTTCATCTTCAAGGGCCTGAATTTTCGCCTCATTACGTCCTAATCCGAGTACTTCATGCCCTTGGTCAGTCAAATGTTGCATAACTGCCTTACCCAGCGAACCAGTAGCACCTGAGACCGCTATTTTCATTGAATCACCTAATCAACTCTCTGTGAAACTCGCCACCAGTAGGCGATTATCAGCGTCGGCCACAGTAACCCGACGAACCATGCTAGCCAGACCGGCAACAATGTCGGACTATCAACTATT
>DAUW01000120.1 GCA_002505355.1 Euryarchaeota archaeon UBA229
TTCAATAATCCGCCCCGTTTTCTCCCTCAAGTGGTATGTCATCACGCCTTTTTCGTTTAGCTTTCAGCCCTGAGTTTTTGAGTACTTTACTAACCTCTAGCATAATTTTGTCGAGTAGTTGCGGCCCCCATCCTCTTATTTTTAATACCTCAGAAATCTGTTTCCTACTCATTGACGCAACATCGTTTGGATTCCTGATACCAAGTTTTGACAATTCCCTAGCACGCATCCTTCCAACGTTGGGTATGTTTACCAGTGACAATAAGTCTTCTTTACAGCCATGCCTAACCCGCAATCTTAGGATATCTAATTGCTTAACGATGCTAGCGATTTGAGTCATATGTTCATCCGAGAACACATCGTCGGTAAGTATTACCTCCCTTGCAGCATGAACCAACCACTCCATGATGTCAACTCGGTAATGGATATCTCCTGGGTTTACATCTAATTCTTTTTCTATAGAGCGTATGTTATCCTCTGAATACCACATCTCTACCATCCAAGCAGATTTAACGTTAGATAACAGCATTTCATCATAACTTGAATCTGATAATAACTCATCCTCAACTGAGTTAGTCTTAATCCATAATTTTGAATTGATATCCATCTCAGAATTTTTCGCCCATAGTGATGTGAAATCTGGAGTGGCGCATGCAAGGTGTAATAAGCCAAAATTTGTTACTGGTCCAATATTTTTGACCAGCCTTCTAACGGCTCGTCTTAGACCGGTCCTCATTATCGACGCTGATAATGGATCGAGATATAATTGGGTAATCCTTTCACCCATAGGTGTAGCCTCATACTTCATACCAATCGTATTGCTTGATTGATTAGGTTGCCAAGCACCTGTGCTGTTGAGATTACTTGCTTGACTAAAACCAAATTCTACTTTATTGTATGCTGAGGATTTCACCTCTGGCTCGATACCAGGCTCTTGTGATACTTCGACGCCGGGGATATCTTGGGCTACGGAGGCCCAAACTGGAATGTTATCATCCCATTCATTAACGGCACCTTTGTCATCGCGGCTAAGTAAATAATCGTCATCAACGCCAAGTTTTCTTATGAATCTCTCCTGAACTAACCATTGTAGAGTTTCATCAATTTTGTCATAGAGAATCTGCTGGGGCGTAGAATAGCCTAAAAATGTCGCAGCAAAGAAATCATTTATTTCGCCACGATGTTGAATCCCACCCGAGGCTATTATTGAGAGGATGTGCGTCCTTAATGCTGGTTCGCCCGACAACTTGGATATTATTGGCTCAACTTCGCCAAAAAAATACTTCTCGCTCACCATATCAGCAACTTCCCAACCATCTGTGCCTTTACACAAGACCCATGCTTCGCCAAAGTCATCATACTTGGGGCGACCAGCGCGGCCGAGCATTTGCCTAACTTCCATCACGGGTAGTGGTCTACTCATTCCATCATCCCAGCGCTTTATATCCCGAACTAGCACTCGCCTAGCTGGTAAATTTACCCCCGCAGCTAAGGTTGGTGTTGCGGTTAAGCATGTGATAAGTCCATCTTTGAATGCCTGCTCAATGATTTTTCTTTGACTATGTGTCAGGCCTGCGTGGTGAAAAGCAGTCCCTCCCTTGACACACTCAACAAGTTTATCCGCCATTGCAGACTGCCTATTATTCGCTATAGAAGCAGCAATATCTTCGAACTGCGCAATTCTTTCAGGGTTTTTAGCGAGCAATTTTTTGTGTACTCGTTTCGCTAATTTTAGTGCCTCTGATTCTGCACTTTTTCTTGTTCCAACAAATATCAAAAGTTGTCCATCATCGTTAATTGAATCATCAAGCGCCACCCATGTCGGGTGAGACTTTGGCCCAACTAGGTCACGCGGGGGGTTTAGAGTGCTTGGTTCAGTACTACGGGCGGCGGACTGAACCACTCTTGGTTCGAGGTGTAAATCGTGAAATGTACTATACTCTAGCGCTACAGGCCGCCAATCAGAAATAATCAAGTCGGCTTCGAGCCAACTGGCTAAATCCTCACAGTTACCAACTGTGGCTGACAAGGCGATAATTTGTGCTTGGGGCTTGAGGTATCTCAGTTTGGTAAGGTTAATTTCTAGCGTTGGACCTCTAGACGCATCGTTAAGCAAGTGGAATTCATCGGCGACAATTATTGAAACATTTGACATTGTTTCAGATCTGTTGCGTATGAGGGAATCTAACTTTTCTGAAGTGCATACCAAAATATCACACTCGTCGATTTTCTTAGCCTCTGTAGTTGCATCTCCAATCCCTAGGCCGATAGTTAGATTTAGCGCTTTGCCAAGTGCTAGAAGTTCCTCATATTTTTCCGTAGCAAGCGCTTTGAGTGGGACGATATAAACCGCTTTCGACCCTACATCATCAAGCAACAGTTTTCGGAGAATTCCAATGTATGCAATCAATGATTTGCCGCTCGCAGTGGGAATTGCTATCAAAGCACTATTTCCATTAAGAATAGATTTCATAGATTTAGCCTGAGGCGGGTGCAGTGTCGATATACCCCAATCTGAAGTGATGAATTGTCGGGCTTTCTCTGGCAGATCTAAGTCACTTACCGACATTGTCACATCTGCCATGTTACCGGTGTGTTGCCAATAGTCCAAAAGGACAACGCTAGTTTATATCACTCCGACATCAATAAGACCTTTCGATTCTTGCATTAGTAACATGAGCGACGATATGGATTCATTGGTCGATGAGCGTTTGTCCGTTTTTGATGATGAACCTGACCTCAATGATTGGGTCGAGGTCATGTGTGGTGCTGCAATGGCGGTACTAGGCATATTTCACCTCGTCGAACCAGGGGATTTAGTCGATCAAAATATCATGAGATGGTTTGCTGCTGCAGTAGTCGCTGCTGGTGCAGTGTGGGCGGGACACGGTTTGAAAGACATGGCGGTCAAAGAAGTAAGAAGATCCATCGCAATTCTAGATATGTCAGACCGTGGCGATAGTGGACCTAATCACGGACTGATACGTGATGTATTGCTAAATCCTGATGCATACAAAGAATTCTTACTAGATGCATACGAAACCGCATGGTCAGATGGTGTAATCACCCAAGAAGAATTGGAGGAACTAAAGTCATTCCAAACCGCTCTGGGAATAAGCGATGAGGAGGCTGCACGCATGAACGTTGAAGCAGCTGTGAAGTCGGCTGCCAAGGATGGAGAAATTACCGAAGATGAAAAGTCAAGCATCAAGCAAGCGGCGACAGAGGCGGATATGGATGGCGACAAGGCTGTCGAAAAGGCGGAAAAGAAGGCTAAAAAGAGCAAGTCGAAAAAGTGATTTCATAACTTAACATCTGCCAGAATTGTTGAACATTTCCGGCACCTGTAACGACCATTGCTAGGTTTCTTGCGCGGAAACTTCGTTTCACAATTAGCGCATACCCAAAGCCATTTTGCCGTTCTCATTCGTAGGTATTCAGTGAATTCCGGGCCCTGATTTCCCGCATTTACCCCTGGCCATGAATTTTCAATTAATCTGAACCTTTTGTTGTGATCTCGATATCCCAGCGCGTGAATGAACTCGTGATGTAAAACAAATGCCGCATAAGCGCTCCATTCCTCATTTAGTAGTTCAGGGTGTAACTCGATGACCTCTAGATTGTCTAGGCTAAGTTGGTCTCGTGAGAACCCTCGCTGCCATCTTGTCACACCATGTCTTTGTGTGGCATTTTTCCTAAGTAATCCTAACTCAATTTGATAAAGTGGGGAAAGGTCGTACTCTCGCCAAATAGACATATCAGTCATTATTCCAATAACTAAATTTCTAAGCTCTTCAAGCAGTAGTTGTTGAGTTTTGTTGGGTTTTACCATTGACTTAATTCCACCTGTGGTAAGCCGGATGTCCTTCTTTTACTGCGACAAAAAGCCCATCACCACTAGCACAGATTTTTCCGCCCGCCTCCAGAAGTAAGTCAACCTTTACTTTGTCACCGTCGATTTGGTTAATTTGACTTGTTACAATTAATTTTTCACCCATCGGAGTCGGTCTCCTTAATTTTACTGTGTATGATGCAGTAACTGTACATGGCGGCTCTGCTAATGAATTTGCATCCATTAGAGCAACAGCTGCAGTCCAGTTGCCGTGACAGTCCAGCAAGGTGCCAATAATTCCGCCATTGATCATCCCCGGGAAAGCTTGGTGAGCCTCACTTGGCAGATACTCCATGACTAGACCGTTTTCAATTCTGTGACTTTCAATTCTCAAACCGTCCTTATTTGCAGGTCCACAGCCAAAACAAATTGAGTTTGGTGCATACTCGTGCTGGACACATTTTTCTCCCATGACTTATCCAGTCAGTGAACATCTTTGTTTCTTGCGATAATCGACAAATAATCGCATCATTCATTGATTAGTTCGTAGTCGCATCAGCATGGGCAAGCGCAAAAAGGTCAAGAAGACCAAGGTGCGAGTAGCCCACGAGTTGCCAAAGCGTCGAAAAATCGCTATTCAAGAGGCACTTGCAGCACACCAAACTGAGGACAGACCCGATTGGGACCGAAGTGCTGATTGGGGCAGTATCAAGTTATTCAGAAAAACAATCAAAGTTGGAACAATAAGGACAATTCTACTACCGTTGCTCGAGGTTGATTTAGGAGATCCATGGCCGATTCCAATAACCATTATTCACGGGGTAAGACCGGGGCCGACTATTACTGTACTTGGTGGTATTCACGGGGACGAACTAACTGGGGCATCAGCATGCACCCATCTACTATCTAATGCCTTTACCGATATTGGTAAATCCTTAGATCCCAAACAACTCGCTGGAACAATTCGGATAGTTCCAGTGGTTAACTTACCCGGTTATCGAGGCAAATCGCGCTACTTTCCTGATGGAAGGGATCTCAATCGAAACTTCCCCGGCGATTTCAAAGGATCAACAACTAAGCGTGTTGCAGCCCAAGTATGGAAATACTTACTAAAAGACTCAGACGCAATAATCGACTTACATAGTGCAGCTAGAGGCCGCGCTAACATGCCGCAACTAAGGGTTGACCTAGCACACGCCGGCTCAAACATTCTTGCGAAAGCATTTGGCATCGAAATCTTACTCGATTCAAAAGCCCCATCTGGGTCACTGCGCAAGGCGGCAAATGAGCACGACATACCAGCTATAACATACGAAGGCGGCGGAGCAAACCTAATCGATAATACAACTGTAAAGGTGGCCATTCACGGGGTATTAAATGTTTTAAAATCGTTAAGAATGATTCCTGGAATACCCAACAGACCTCGCTTTAGAATGTTAGCTAGTGGTTCAAGATGGTTGAGAGCAGGCGAAGGTGGTCTGCTGGATATGTTTGTGTCTGCCGGCTCTGTGATGCGAGAAGGCGAGGTTATTGCCACTATTTCAGATCCCGCAACTCCCGGATTAACTGTTGATATTGTTGCTCCTGAGGATGGTTTACTAATTGGCGCTGCGACCAATCCATTTACTGCCTCTGGTATGCCGGTAGGACATTTTCTCCCGGTCTCAAAACACATTTATCTTTTAGATGAGCAAATTGATTCAATGGGTAAATTTGTTGTCTGTGGCTCTGACGAAAAGCCATCATGGCGAGATGAAACAGACGTCAGCGAAGTCGCTCTGGACGGTGAGTGGAGTGGCGGTAGCGTTGACAGTGAGTGGGTCAATGCGGTATCAAATCAAAAGAATCTCGATACCTACCAAGAATTCGAATGATTACTGGTTAAGAAATTGATGAACTGCGGTTTCTACCTCACTGTCCAACATATTTCTCCTTTGAGATTTAGCGACTTCGAATAAATGAGATACTAACTCATCGGTGACTTCATAGCCATTTTGCTCCAACCACCAGATTATATTTGAGCGGCCTGCCATGTGACCTATTCTTATCACTTGTTTTAGACCGAAGTCTCCAGCAGGCACGCCGGAGTAAACTCTGTCTGCAAGCCAATCGTCACCTTTTCGCATCGCCTTAATTACTGCCGAAGCATGAACTCCAGTTCCAGTTTCAAATGCATCCTCACCAAAGACAGGATAATTTCTTGGTAAAGGTACCTCGATGTATTTGTTCGCAATTCTCATGTACTCGTCCAGCAAAGTCAAATCGTTGTCAATAACTCCCATTAGTTTGAGATTTACTAGAGTTTGATCTAAGGGGGCATTACCAGCTCGCTCGCCGACACCGAGAGCTGTACCATGAATTACATCAGCACCGGCTTCTACCGCTGCGATATTATTGGCTACACCGAGGCCACGGTCTTGATGACCATGCCAATTTACCTCGATTTCACTGCGCTGGTAACCACCATCTTTTATGACTTCTTCGTCAATAAAGTGCAGCAGTTTTTTGACGCCGTTTGGAGTTACATGCCCACAAGTATCGCAAACACATAGCCTTCTGACCCCAAGTTCCATGGCTCGTTGATAAATCGCTCTCACGTCTTCTGGATTTGACCTAGTGGTATCCTCGGTTACAAACATCACTGGTACGTCATTGTCAACTGCATAAGATACGGCCTTTTCCATTGTTGAAATCAACTTCTCCATCGTCCATCCCTCGGTGTACTGACGTATTGGACTAGTGCCCAGGAATGCAGATGCTTGGATTTGGATTCCATGTTGTTGTTGCATTTCAACCAATGGTTCGATGTCGTGCATCAAAGTTCTAACTGCAGCGCCAGGTCTAATCTGATAGTCGTTATCAATTATGTGACTCAACATTGCGTTGATATGTTCTCGGTGATGCGGCCCGGCTCCTGGTAGGCCAAGATCGACTTTTTGGATTCCTAGTCTTTCCATGTAGGACAACAATTCAGTTTTCTCGGCAATGGTTGGATTTCTTGCACTTGGACTTTGCAAACCATCTCTCAAAGTCTCATCATCAAACCAAACACCGTGCGGGTGGTTAGCAGGATTGCGCTTGATTTCGTAATCAATTGCGTTCCAATCATAAATCAATTTACTGGCATCCATGAGTATCACCTAGAGCGCTTCGGTTGTTTCAACCACATCCGTTATTCAATTTGAATCCGTCGATGTATCCATCACTCTTCTTCAGCAGCTTCAGATTGTTGGGCTGCCGCAAATTCTTCCCGACTGATTACCCCATCTCCGTCTGCATCCATTGCGTCAAATTGGTCCTCTTCGAGCAATTCCGCCGGCAATCTCGCGGTAAAAATAATCTCATCGTTATAGCCATCACGACTTTTGTTTCTAAGTTCCATAATTCTGGTTCCTTTAGATTTCTTGGTTTTGGTATCTTTTGTTTGGCCTGTGACAATTCTTATCATCATACCTTTCTTGGTTAGAATAAACAGGTTATCTCCCAAATCTGGGATATGTTTAGCAGATATAATTTCATCATCTTCATCAATTTTCATCGTGAACGCGCCTTTAGCACCTGGTCTAGTTTTTCTGTATCCGTCGGTTTTGAACATTGGTTCACCGGTTTCTTTGTGAAGTTTGTGAGATCCGTCATCATTCAATATTGGTAGCCGTTCTGCTGTACCCAATCGGCTCCGTTTAGCCATACCATTCTTGGTGACTGTTAGGATATTGGTTTCAGGATTATTTGTCGCAATCATGGCAACTACATGACCGCCATCGGCGCCTTTTCTGTTACCTGTTTTTATGCCATATACGCCACCAGACACCCTTCCCGATGACCGGATACCTAAGCAAGCAAATCTACTCGCAAAACCGGTGCTTGAAATCATCACAATATCGGACTCATCAGTACCTGAACGAACATTTACTAGGGAATCGCCTTCGAGTTTAAATCTTAAAGCGTACTTGCCATTTCGATTAATCCTGACATACTCCTCTAGCTTTGTTTTCTTGATTAGCCCCAACTTTGTTGCAAACAAGAGATAATGACCTGAAGGATTTTCTAACAGATCTCTTGTTATTGGTAAAATTGAGACGATATTTTCATCATCTCTCAGGCTTTCTAATAGATTACGTATGTGACTTCCTCTCGATAATCGGCTACCAAGCGGTGTCTCCCAGGCTTTCAGGCCATATACTCGGCCTTGATCTGTGAAAATTAGTAGCCTATCTTTACTAAAGCAGGTAATTATCAGTTGTGGAGTATCTTCTTCCTTCGTAGTAACTCCTTTCAGTCCTTTGCCACCCCTATTTTGGATCCTAAATGCTTCAACTGGAAGATGTCTAATGTAATTATCCTCACTTAGGGTAATCGCAATTGCTCGCTCTTCGATGAGATCTTCTCGATCCATTGACAATGGCATTGGGTCAATGTAAGAGCGTCGCTCATCACCGTGTTTTTCAACCATATCGCTCAATTCTGTTAACAGGATTTTCAGTCTCCTCAGCCTTGATTCAATTATCTCATTGAGGTCTGCGATTTTTGTCTGTAATTCCGAATACTCGTTCTGGACCTTTTCCACGTCCAGTCTACTTAGTTGATACAGTCTCCGCTCAGCAATGGCTTTTGCTTGGGCCTCTGTGAATTCAAACAAGTCAATTCCAGGGAACGTTTCATCACCTTTTAGCACGCTCTCAAATTGTTCTCTTGATGCGCTACCTTTGCCCACCTCAATCACGTCATCAATTCGGTCTTGGGCTTTAACAAGACCCTCAAGAATATGCGCTCTTGCTTCAGCTTTCTCAAGCTCAAATCCCGCTCGCCTTTCAATTACTGATTCACGATGCTGTACATAGGTGTGAAGCATCACAGGCAAGGTTAACAGTACTGGTCTGCCATCTAGAATACCCATCATGTTTGCTGAATATGATTCTTGCAGCCTACTAGATTTGTACAACTGGTTCAAGACTGCATTGGGGTCTGCATTATTTTTTACTTCAATGACCACTCTAATGCCTTCTTTTGATGATTCGTCGCGGATATCCCTGATTCCAACAACGGTCCCTTTGGTCACCAAATCTGCAATCTGAACCAGCATATCCGCTTTCTTTACCTGATATGGTATTTCGTGTATGATTATCCGTTTACCATCTGAATCATCTAACACATCGCACTTTGACCTTACGTGAAACCTCCCCTTGCCAGAGGAATACATGTCGTAGATTCCGTCGACTCCATGAATACCAGCACCGGTCGGGAAATCCGGACCTTTTACATGCTCCATATATTGTTCTATAGAAATTGACGGCATGGAATTTGATGCAACGCCTTCTTCGATTATGGTGTTTACGTGCAAGTTGACAGCACCAGCGACTTCGCTCAAGTTATGTGGGGGAATTCTAGTAGCCATACCAACAGCAATTCCGTCACTACCGTTAAGAATTAGATTCGGAAGTCTAGAGGGTAATACTGTTGGTTCTTGCTCAGAATCGTCAAAATTGGCTTGGAAATCTACAGTATTCTTGTCGATATCCTCCAGCATGTGCTTAGATATCCTGTCCAGCCGACTCTCGGTGTAACGCATTGCGGCAGGAGGATCGCCATCGATGGACCCAAAATTACCTTGGCCGTCAACAAGCGGGTAGCGCAATGAAAAATCTTGGGCCATCCGAACCATGGTGTCATAAATCGATTGATCACCGTGAGGATGGTATTTACCCATCACCTCACCTACGGAACGAGCCGATTTGCTGAACTTTTTGTCCGCTGTGTGTCCACCCTCGTGCATACCGTACAAAACTCTTCGATGGACCGGTTTCAAACCGTCTCTGGCGTCGGGTAGCGCACGCCCGATGATAACGGACATAGCGTAGTTAATGTACGAGGTTTTGAGTTCGTCATTCAATGGCTGATTGAGCAGATTTCCTTGGACTGTTGCCTGTCCGTCGTCTTCGATACCGGTTTCATCTTCAGATGTCAAGATTAGTCACCTCCTTAGCATGCTTTTCAATGAAATGGCGGCGGTCAGGGACATCCTCACCCATCAATATCTCGAACATTCTATCTGAATCCTCAGCGTCTGCAACAGTAACTTTCAACATTGTTCTTGTCTCAGGATTCATCGTAGTATTCCATAGCTGGTCCGGGTTCATTTCACCCAGACCTTTGTATCGCTGAATACCAATCTTAGCGTTGGGGTTATCAATTTTCATTTCATCAATTATGCGGTCTCTTTCTTCATCAGTAAATGCGTACTTACTGTTTCTGCCTTTTGTTATTTGATACAGCGGTGGTTGAGCAATGTAGACATACCCTTCAACAATTGCCCGTTTCATAAAGCGCCATAGGAAGGTAAGCATTAGTGTCCTTATGTGAGCACCGTCAACATCTGCGTCAGTCATAATGATAATCTTTCGATATCGTAATTTTTCGGGGTTAAAAGAACTCTCATCTTCTATATCGTTACCAACTCCAGCGCCAAAGGCCCTTATGATTGTTTGAATCTCATTATTCTGGAACACTTTTGCAACATTCCTCCTTTGTCGTTCAACATTGAGAATCTTACCTCTGAGCGGCAATATAGCCTGGATTCTGCGGTCGCGACCCGTTTTTGCCGAACCCCCTGCCGAATCCCCTTCCACAAGATAGATTTCACATTCATTAGGATCTCTCGATTGGCAATCAGCCAATTTACCAGGCAGTCCTCCGCCCTCAAGTACTCCTTTCCGGCGCGTTAAATCCTTGGCTTTTCTAGCTGCTTCTCTTGCCTTTGATGCAAGAACAGCCTTGTCAACAATAAGTTTAGCCATTGAGGGGTTTTCCTCAAAATACTCGCCCAGTTTTTCGTAAACCACTGTTTCAACAATACTCGATACCTCACTACTTACCAATTTGTCTTTGGTTTGCGATGAGAACGATGGATCTGGGTGTTTGACGCTAACTACAGATGCTAAACCCTCTCTAACGTCTTCGCCTGAAAGGGAATCCCCTTTGAGAAGATTTTTCTTCTTGGCGTAAGCATTAACACTTTTCGTCAACGCACCACGAAGGCCTGATAAGTGAGTGCCGCCGTCTTTATTTCTTATGATGTTGGTGTAACATAGAATAGATTCACTAAAAGCGTCTGACCACTGTAACGCTAGGTCTACAGTGACTGTTCCAACTTCAATCTCCCGTTCTCCGGTAATCAAGATTACATCCTTGTGAAGAACTTGTCGATGGTTGTTAATTTGCGTAACAAACTCGCCGATTCCGCCCTCGTACAGGTGGTTACTGACATGTGGCTCAGATCCTCTGTTATCAGTTATGACAATTTCTAGACCGGCATTTAGAAACGCCGTCTCTTTCAATCTGGTATCCACTAGGTCAAATTCAAAATCAGTTATGCTGGTGAAGATTGTTAAATCTGGTTTGAAAGTAATTTGAGTTCCGGTGTCATCACAATCACCTACTATGCTTAAGGCTGACACTGGTACGCCTTTTTCATAGGTTTGCTCGTGGATTTTGCCATCGCGATGAATAGTTACTTTCATCCATTCAGACACTGCATTGACTGCCGAAACTCCAACACCGTGAAGTCCGCCTGACACTTTGTAAGAACTATTATCGAATTTTCCACCTGCATGAAGCTTAGTCATAATGACTTCTGCTGCTGAGATGTTGAATTCCTCGTGCATCCCGACGGGTATGCCGCGGCCAAAGTCACGTACAGATAGGCTACCACCTGGGTTTATCTCTACCTCAATTTTGTTATTATATCCTGCAAGGTGCTCATCTACCGAATTATCAACAACCTCCCAAATACAGTGGTGAAGCGCGGATCCATCATGTGGGTCACCAATATACATTCCCGGTCGTTTTCTCACTGCTTCGAGTCCTTCCAGAACTTGGATACTGGATGCGCTATAATCGTCACTCATTACATTTCACCTCGGGGCTTAATTTTCAACAAAAGTTTGGTGGGTTTTTCTATCATAATTTATTGGCTAATTTGTCGGCTAATTTGGCCGCTATGTCACGAATCGTGGAATCCAAAACCCCTACCTTTGTCTACCGGAGAAGGGGGTATTTTAAGATAGTGGAAAATGCGGTATTTTTACGCCGATTTAGGCACAAAATAAACCACCGCATTATCGGTTTTTGCGACAGGTGGAAGAGGTAAGTTAGCCGTGAGCATTAATAAGATATCCAAGTTGGCCAAAGCATGGCAGAACCAAAAGTGTGCGTTTCTCTTGAGGCTATCACCGTCGAAGAGATGATCGACGAAGCGACAAGGGCGAACATTGCTGGGGCTGACTATGTCGAAGTAAGATTTGACAAATTATACCTCAGCAAGCCTGATCCAGTCATCATGGTCAATGATGATGGGGAAGAATATTCTAAGATGCCTCCCATCGAAGAATGGGGCGTTAAGGACTTTTCAGAAATAGATGTCGAGCAATCAATCTCCACGCTCAAGGAAGGTATTCCTGTGCCGGTCGTTTTTACCGTGCGGGCGGTGCGAGAGGGTGGGTTCTTTGCCGGAACTGAGGAACAACGGCTTGAGATATTAGAACAGGGTATACACTCTAAGGTAAGTTTTGTTGATTTAGAATTATCCATCGAAAGTAAATCTCGAGAGAAACTACAGAAACTAGCCAGTGAATCAAACTGTAAAATCATCGCATCGATTCATGAAACGAAAATTACCCCCAAGGCTGATGACATCGTGTCTAACATCAAAGATAATGCATCGAAAGGCGACATCATAAAATTCTGCTCAACTGTAAATAATCATCAAGATGCCCTGCAGGTCTTCCAAGCAGCAAATTCCCTTGTTGGACAAAACTCAACGCACTCTATAATGGGTCTCGGCAACGGTGGCGATTGGGTCAGGCTACATGCTCCAGTGCTTGAACAAGCAATAGTCTACGCTACAATGATGAATCACTTCAGACTATCAGATAAGGGGCTAATTAATATCAGAGATTTAAGAAACGCTTGGGCATTAATGGAATACTAGTCTGCCTCTGTGCTGTCTATATCCGGGTAGTCCTTCTGACTAACAGGCTGCGGTTGGTCATGATGGCTAGTTAGCTCTGCGGACACTTCTAATGAAGGCACTAAACCAGGCTGGTCGCCGTCAGCAGGAACATCAAGTCCGGCCTTCATATATCTTGCATTGAGAATAAACGGGAAAATAATCATCCCCAGCATTATAACAAGAAATATGATTGCTACAGTAAAGTTTGGCAAAATAAATGATCGCTCAGTGGTAATTATCGTCACATCCGCGGCCGTTACAACACCTGGAGCGGTTGCGTCACTGTCGTGATTATTATCCCAAGTATCGATTACTATGTAGAAATCCTGCCACCTCTCGTCCCCGAATATCGGTGTATATGACTCGGGGCCATCAAGATTGAGGGCAAAATTAATCTCGGTTATATCTTCATATTGGTGAGCATCCCTGTATGACCGCCACCCAGTGAAATCAATACCGCGCCATTCAGGGGAAATATCGCTTAATGCATCAGAAATTTCACTATAAAAGCTATTTGAGGAATGCGATGAATAATACAATTCTGTATAACGCTGGTATTCTGATGTTGTCAGTAAATAGACGTCAACAGAGTAGTCATCACTAGTGGCGTTCAGCGCCTGTACAGTCACGCATACTGTCGTGCGGTAATCTGCCGATAGATTGACCCTGAGGGCGCCTATGCTATCATTTCCAACCAGCATAGTGGAGTGATAACTTTCGGTTAATGGCGTCAGCCTTGAGGTCCTGTCCCAGTCTTGATACATCCAAGACTCCTCTGGGTTAAGTTCCGTTTTCTCCCTTGGAGGCTCATAAATCCAATCACTTTCATGGTCGCGACCTCTACTGTCATCGTCATAATAATCATCAAATCCAAAATACCCGTTATAGTAGTTGTAATGTGGCACAAGAGCGGATCTACCGACCGATTGATTCCAAATTATTGGTTCAATATCGCCACTGCAAGCATCAGCGGCTGAGGCATTACTGACTATTGGATTGCTGCTCAGTCCCAACGCCGGCAAGGTGAATATCAGAATTAGTGCTACCACTGTTTTCTTGCTCATGCCAACCACCGTAATTTGTTTGTATAATCAAACCTAACCTTAATGACTCTAGATTCTTCGTCTAAGAGGGCGTACATATCCACTATCTTCACTTCGCCGCTCATCTTTGGAAAGTATTGCAGGCGCTGGAGGTGGCGTGTGTTGATCCATTCCTAAAAGACCACCTTGAACCTCCACATGTTCGACATCTGTGTAGGATTCTGCGGCTTGTTTTGCTTCATCCTCTACCTCGGAGGACTCTCGCAAAACCAACCATCCTAGAATAAGTGCTACGGCGATTAACGCGATGTATGTTGCTAGATCAGATCCGGCTTCTTTGACCCAAGTTGACCAATCTTCCAACTCAAAGTCTGATAATGACGGTGCTGGGTCAGGTTGTGGTGTTACTTGCACGTCCTCTGTCATCGTGGTGCATACTCCAATTCCATCACATGCCTCGATAATTATTTTGTAAAATCCAGATTCATTCCACACTGCTTCAATACGATAATTTATCGCGTTATCATTTGGTTCAAGCCAATCGTCTTCTAAGATTCCATTCTTATTAGCGTCTCGTTCGAGGTTAATGTCCCAGCGTACCGTGAGCCCTGAGTCTAAATTCTCATCTTTATCATACAATGACCCGTCCTCAACATTTTTGTCTCGGAAAATAAGTACGTTGTTGTTCATCTCATAGTCCGACACGTTAGCGCTAAGGTAAGTTGATTGCCCTGCGATAATCTCTTGTGGTAAATCTATATTTTGGATGTTCGGTGGTTCATTTACAACTATTGTAAATGATTGCTTACTTACATCACCAGTTCCATATGAATCTCTTACAGTCAGTGTTACAGTGTAAGTTCCTGGATTTTCGTAGAAATGCCAAGGGAACGGTTCTTTGGATAACGGAGTCGCATCACCAAAGTCCCATGTATATTCCACGATACCATTCCAGTTGGAATTATTTTCATCCATCATTGGAGAGTATTTGCCTTCATATCGTCTATCGCCATCCCTGGTCCCTTGAGAGTCGAAATACAGCATATAGCCAGGAGCAGTGAAGGTATTGTCATCATTATCGAAGGTATGAGTCCAATAGTCTGGAATAAAACCATCTGGTCTTGGCGAGTTACGGTCCATTTGCTCACCTTCAACCCACCCATCTAGTATTCTAACAGATATTATTGGTAGTGGGTTTTGCACTCTAACTGTGACGGTTTTTGTCAAACTTTGGGCACCATAATCGTCTGTTACATACAGCGAAACTACGTGAATACCAGGCTCGGTAAAGGTGTAAGTTGATACAGCACTATCACGGAATTCATCATTACCAAATGACCAGTTATATTCTAAGTTACTTAAGTCACCTATTGGTGAATCAATATCAAATGATGAGAGGCCATCAAAGGTGTATGGCACGTCGACATAACCGTCCTGTGCCCTGAAGTCTACCGCAACGGTTTCACCATTTTCGATAGCTCTAACGGTAAAGTCTGCTACTGGAATCTGATTGAGGACGTTGACAAACAACTGTGCTGTCGATTCACTACCATCGTCATCTGTGACTTTGAGCATAACCATTTTGATTCCCGGTTCGTTCCATGAGGGAGCAGGATAAGCGGAATTTGACTGAGTCTGTACAAAGTCATCTTCCTGGTTGGTTATGCCGCCATCTAGGTTAACACCACCAGGGAAATCCCACTCATAGCTTACAATAGTCCCATCATCATCGGTGAACACGTCTGGCATAGTTACCGATGTGTATGTGTAAGTGGTTAAGTTTTCAGCATATATTTGATATGGTACTCGATTATTTACATAAACTGTGATGTTTTTTGTCCCGGTATTGAAACCGTCAAAAACGGATAATTTCAGTTCATATGCCTCAACTTCGCTATCAATCGGCCCCCATTGATGCTGGGCCAAATACAGTCCAAGTCCGTCATCAAAGTCACCGTCGCCCCATTCCCATTGGAAGTCTAAATTTTGGATGGGTGCATTGTCAACTGTCCTAGATGCGGAAAACTGAATCATTTGATTGGTTAAGATGCTTATATTATCGTCTATTACTACGTTGTTGACGGTAATCACCGGTACTGGAACAGTGTCATCGCTTACATTTATCACCGTAACGTCAGTCTCTGACCAAGTACTTCCTTGGTCCATTATTCTGAGTGTAGCATTGTAAGAACCAATGTCTTGGTATGACCTAGTTGGTGACTTTAGGTTAGAAGTTACGCCATCACCAAAATCCCAAGCATATGCCACTGGTTGATCCAAATAAGGTAGGGTGTTATTGTCTAAGGACAGGCCCCAAGCGTCAAATCCTCCACCAACAAATTGTATATTTTCCCAGGTTTGACTAGCGTTTGTAGATACCGAGCCATTCGCTACAGGCCTCATGTTTGCCAAGTCCCAGGGTTGTGTAGATACACTGTCTACCAGCGTACCAATCATGTCAAACATGTCAAATTCCACTGTGTATTGGTCATCGAAGGGTGCAGTGAACCAGATGTTGCTGTTCGAATTGACACCGCCACCGGCAGAGATTCTAGAAGTTATCTCGTCAACTACAACACCTTGCGAGTTTACAATCCTAGTTTCTACGTCCAAGTCCTCGAAAAATGCATTTGAAAAGACATCAAAGTTAACTTGAACCGTATCGTCACTACCGTCGCCATCTCGATCTGTCAGTTCAGTATTGTTGATAGTAAGAGAAGCTGGAGCAGTTATTCTAGCGGCTTCAATATCTACCGTTCCCTGTGGATAGGAGGAGCCGCATGAGGTGTAGTCACAATCTGCCACTGTGCTGCCGTACCAGGTTATGGCCCAGACTTCATCGGTTAAATTGCCAAACCCTGGAATAAGTGCTGTTGCGACATTGCTCTGAAAATCAAGGTCCGTGACGGTCAATAACCCATCAACCATTGACTTGGTAACAATAACGCCGTCAAATTGACTAACATCTGCGGTAAGTCTGATTGTTAATGGGGCTGGTGACGATGCACCCGGCGTGAACTTGAACGCTCTTAGCCCCCAGCCTTCAACGCTGTGACCGGTCGATGAGTAAGGCGTACTCCAGTCACTGTTGATGTCGGTCGGTTGCGCTCGGCAGAATGAGCCTGAGGAGCATGTCGGAGTGAGGTCGAGGTTCGAGAAACCGTAAATGCCCTGCTCAGAATCCAAAAACGCTGCGACAGAAAAATTAGCGAAAATTTCACTCATTGTTCGGCCCAGCATTCCGGGCTGTCCTGATGGAGGGGATAACGCAAGATTTTGCACTGAAACACCACCTGTTGCTGAATCTTGGACAAGCTGGCGAACTGCTGGCCCACCGCCAAGGTGGTCAGCAAGGTACATGGTAAAAATAAACCCGGCACCATAGTCTGCAAACCTTTGGTTCCACCACCTTATCGACAATTCTGGGGCCTCTGTCCACTGATTTAGATGACTGACTAGGGTTGAGTCCGAACCAAAGCAGAGGTATATCGCAACATCAGCATTACCCTCGTCAATCCACAAATTCTCATAAGGATCCTGAGCGTTGTGGAGCAAATGTTGCAATTCATGGGCAATAATCGATTTGCCCCACGACAGGGTAATATCAGCATAATCTATGAACACAGCCTCTCTAGTTCTGGCAAATGATGGCGCAAAATATCCACCAGTATTGAAGGCTCCATCAATATCGTAAATCACAATCTGGACTTGGCAGTTGTTATCGATGTCAGGAGCAGCAAGACCTCTACCGTCTTGGTAATCTTTACCATAGTAAGTTGTCATTGTTGGGTAGATAGTTGAATCCCATGAAGATGCCAAATTGTTTAGTACCGTCGAAGAAAGTGTTCGGCCATTTTGCACAATAAACGCCACAGTGCTGGTAGTTTTTGCCACATAAGCGTCTAACGACCCGCCCGAAATTGGCACCGTCAAGGAGTCGCCAACAAGGTGTGGATTGCAAGCACGCCCGCTAGTTCTACCAGCGTTAGTTGGTTGGTATTTCATCTCGTCAACGCCAGGTCGTCCTGCGTCAATCCAAGCTTGTTTCATAAAGCCATATGCAGAAACCACTGGCAAGGATTCTTCAATTAACAAATATTCTCTACCATTGGCAACATCAAAATCAGCTAAGTCACCAATTATTACACCGTCTGCGGGTTGTTCTGGCTCATCCGCTGTGCTTGTTTCAGCACCGGCTGTTGATGACAATATTGGCGCCCACAATGCAAGCATCATTACACCGATTAGAAACACAGATTTTGTAGAGCGTTTTTCCGACATAGTATAATCCCCACTAAACGCGGTATTGCATTCAAATTAAGCAGCAAAAAAGAACTATTTAAGTGTCAGTCTATTAGGATTCTATAATGCTCACTAAACTTCCGTTGGCCAATCGTCGTTCAACTGGTGTTTTATTTATTTTATTCGTGGTGTTATTTAGCCTGACAACCAGTGCTTCTTCTGCGGCAACTGAGCCAGCATATCAAGGCTCAGACCCATGTCAGTACGTTGATGAATTATCATTTAATGCCACCGCGGCGAACGCATCAATAACCTGGCAAACTGACCTTGGACCACGTTTACCTGGGTCAAATGAATCAGCAATCTTACGGCAGTCAATCGTCGAAAATCTATCTTCAGATTGGTCATTTACCGAATCGAGTCATTATCGCGAAGACTTTAATCTAACAAATCTGGTTGGCACCTACAGCCCTGTGAACTCCACTGGCCAGAATGTTGTCTTTGTTGCCCATTATGACTCGAGACATATTGCGGAACGGGATGAGAATGAAACATTGAGAAGCCTACCTATCGATGGTGCAAACGACGGGGCGAGTGGCGTCGCAGTTCTGATTGAATTGGGTAAAATAATTCCAAACCTCGGAATAAACCACGATGTAACTCTGTTTTTTTCTGATGCGGAAGATCAAGGAAAAAGAGGTTACGGCAACACTTGGTCATATGGCGCTACTGCGTGGGTAGAAAATCTAAGCGAAGAATATCAAACGGACATAACTGCTTATATCGTAATTGACATGATTGGTGACGCCTTCTTAGATTTTACCAAACTAGAAAAAACGTCGGAACATTTGTGGCAAACCATCATTCCAATTACTGCTGCACTAGGTATGATGGACACTCACGTCGATTGTAACGGAAATTATGGCCTGCCAATCTTTGATTCTCTCACTTATCGTGATGTTATAGACGACCATGTACCTGCCTACAATGCTGGTATCCCAGCAATAAATCTCATTGACATCAATTTTGGCGAGAACGCTAGTGATTTTGGTGGTTACTGGCATACTCATCAAGACACTGCAGACAAAGTTAGTGCAGAGTCTCTCGGCTATATCGGTGAGATACTAGAATTGGGACTGAAAACCTCTGCATGGACCATAGAGGAAGTTAATGAAACCAGCAGTAGCCTATCAAATGAAAATGTATCAGAACCAAACATCGTTATTCTTGATGATGGACAAAAAGTGGAGAAAAGTCGACTTATCGGCTATTTATCGATTGTTATAGTAGCTGTGATACTCGTGCTAATCTTGATGGCAGACATTAGTCTTAAACTATGAAACAATGCGCGGACATGTGAGGGAAGAGGTATTATCCGCGCACTTTGAGGGATTATCGTACGGGAGACGTAGGTATGTCTGGCAAGAGTTTCGAGGAGCGAAGGGCGGCTTTGAGGGAGCGCGTCAAGGAGCAAATAGAAGGCAATGGACCTACGGTGGAGAATGCAACTGCTGACGAAAGCGGTGGTGCGCTCAGTCGTGAAATTGTTGTGAAACCAATGATAGATCTTGATTACGACGACCGAGAAAGGCTTCGAATGGTTGTCGCAGTTCTGGTCCTAATCGGTAGCATACTCGGGATAATCAGTGGAGGTATTCTATTGCAGGGAAATCCCGATGAATTACTGAATTCTTCATTGTTTAATGAGGTAGAAACGGTAGATGTCACCGGACAAGTATTGACCGTAGATGGGGTTACGCTGGAAAATGCCAGCGTTGAACTATATGAAGGTGGCAGTATAGTAGTTTTGCAATCAACTGCATCAGATGAAAATGGTTATTTTCAGTTTTACAATGTTAAACCGGAATTAATGAAAATTAGGGTTGTGATAGACGGATACGTAAGTGTTGAACGGACATTTATGGCCGAGAATGGACTTGTCAAACCATTTACAATGGAAGAGGGCAATAGTTCGAATCTCAATCAAGAGTTGTATGAGGGAAGCGAAGGGGGTTGGTCGCTTGAAGCTGCGGTTGCGCTATCAACATTTCTCGGCGTGCTAACCATTATAACCGGCTTTGTTGGCATTCAAGCATCTGTTGAAGTGAGACGTGGAACAAGATATCGCAGGACACAATACCTCGCAGGAATTAGTCTCTTCAGCAGAGGATTAATTTGGATAGGACCAATCCTTATCCTTGCTGGAATGGCACTTAATAGTCTAGTCAAGGACCAATATGAAGATTATACTGAGGATTAATCATGTATCTAATCTCGGTGGAGGGGGGTGACGGTTCCGGTAAGGGCGAAGCGGCCCGGATTATTAGCGAGTTGTTGACGACTTTCCCGTTCCCCAAAATTCACTCGACTCATGAACCAAGAAGGCACAGCGAGTTAGGGAAATTAGCGCTCGCATCGGTAATGAAAGGCAATAAAACCCCACTTGAAGAAGCGGGATTATTTGCGGCTGATCGTTTGGATCATTCTCATACATTCATCAAGCCACTATTAGATAGGGGACATGTGGTAATCTCTGATCGCAATATCCATTCTTCCTTGATTTACCAAGGCATCGTTGGAGATTTAGGAATCGAGGATGTCGTGAAGATGAACTCTGCAGCAATGATTCCAGATTTGGTTATTTGGATTGATTGTGATCCAGCAAAAGCAATGAAAAGAATTAGATCAGGAACCCTTCGAATGACTAGTAATAAGCAAGAATACTTCGAAACTACTGAAATCCAGAAAAAAATTAGGGTAGGGTTCAGCGATCTATTGTCCGGAGCAATAACTGTACCAGAACCATTTGATAGGTGTGTTGTGGTGGGACCAATTCTTAATGAATCAGGACTTGATGATTTACGGAAAAAATTAGCGGAAACATTGCGTGCTTTCTTCAATAAAAGACCGACTCCGCTAAATGTCGATGCTGACAAAGTAGATAGGTACTTACTTAGCAGACAAATCGGTAATTTAGAAACCCAAACCCGATTACCGGGGGCGCCAATCAATCTCAGCGCAATTCACGAGGGTTGGCTTAGTGGTAGAAGCCCCGCAGAATGGATGATGTTTGTTGAAGAGAATTGGCCAAAAGATTCCGCAAAAGAGTTTGACGTACCAATTAACCCGTTTTCTTTCTCCTCTTGGGCAATTTTGGGAACTTTATCGGTAATCGGTGGTTCTACAGAGGTTCCCAAACTGCATAAGTTACTGGGTCCGCACAGGATGATTACTAAACGGCATACTCAAAGACTCGTCAAATGGCTTGAGGAAGAAAAATGGATCAATAAACAATTCAACCACATCCCGTTTTCCGATGCTAAAGTGTTCAAATTAAAGCAAGACAGATTAGGATTTGGTCGTTTATCACTAGCCCTTTGGCCGTTGCGGAGCATGATTTCCTCATGGCGACGGGCTAATCCAGATGGTGACTGGAAAGCCGCTCTTGATGATATCATATCAAACCCGAAAATTCCTGCTTATCAATTACGGAAATCACTTGAAGATGTGTTCCAAAGATTGGCTATTTTGACCAGTGGACATGACAACTGTCCTGTTCCAAAAACTGAGCAAGAACTCGTTATTTGGTGGCAAACGCCACCACCATAGTCACTCCTCTTCTACTAGACGGAACTTCATACCGCCAGGTAGATTCACTTGTGATGCCGATTTGAAAAACTTAGACCTCGCTGAATATGCGGCACTGATCAGGACGCCTAATCCAATACCGAATCCAGCTCCAGTCAAGGGTCTGGTGATGTTATTGGATTCATATGGGGTAAGCAACTGAGTAAAACCGTCAATGATTAACGGTAAGCAAAGAATTAATCCGCAGGCTAGCCATATTATGGTACGGCGATTAGATTGATAAGTCCTCAACAACCACTCATCTGGCAAGAGTGATAGGCAAGTATCTTTTACAGTCCATCTGTTATACCCCTTTCTCGAGAACCAAAAACCACCAACTGCAAGGCCAAAAAATATCCCAAGATCTCTGGTACAAACCGGCATTTGGTTATCATTAATTTTTATCGAACGCTCTGGTTTATTATGACAATTTAGATCACCAAAGGCGTAAATAAAGCCAGTGTAAGGGTCTAACTCTGTCCAGGCAAATGATTCATTTGTGTTGCTGTTACCCGAGGACCATAATCCATCATTGGTAGCGAAGTCAAAAGCATTTGCGCGCCCATTATTTAGTTCTGGAATCTCGCCCGGGGCAAGCATTAGTGGGGCGATAAAAAATGATACAAGGAAAAAGCTCGAGATGTAAAATACCCTGCTTCCAATCTTCCGCTCCCGGTCTCTAGACGGAAGGCCGTTCTTCATCATGCGATTGGATTATGTTGAAACTAAAAATAATTAATGTCAAAGTGTTCATCAATATCTAGTTATTCAGCAGTCCATGGAGGATGACGAGGGAGAGCCTGTAGGACTTGGGATGGGATTCCAAGCTGGTGGACTTATTGGTCTGTACCTTGGATTCTCATTAGCGACGATTTCGGTTCTGACCGACGCTGAAAATATACAGCGAACTGTTTCACTTATGTGTATCCCACCCTTCCTGTTCTCACTGATTTTAGGCCCATTCTTAGCAAGGAGAAAGAAACCTGTGATTTTAACCAAAGAGCCACTAATTGAAGCAAGAGAAATTCTTTCAAAATTCAACGAAGGCCAGGGCAAATGGCGGGTTTTGAGTCATGTTTCAAGCGATGGGGTAAATTTGAGGATTGATATGCACAATCTAGATAATATAGAGGCAGTTGTTGACGCTGCTTTAGTAATCGCCGAACGCACAACTGTCAAATTTATTGTTGGCAGAGGCAACGCCAAAAGCTCTTCACCAGAGTTACGAGACCGCGTTTTGACCAGAGTCGAAGACAAGGTTGGAGTGTTAAGACGAACTCGCAAGGCTAAATCAATTGAAGTAAACCCAATTAAATCTAGCGAGTATAATGAATATCAAAACCGACTCAATCGTATATTGCTCATATTGCTGCCTATTGTATCATTCTTAGCATGGCTAGAGATGAGAAATTGATTTAACAAGCAGTGACAGATATTATCAAATGTCATTATTACGGCTATTTATGCGAGAGGTCACACTGTTTTGGAAGAGATCTCGAATAAAGCATCTTGACCTCGGTGAATTGACCGAGATATTCAAGCAGGCAGAATTTATTTCTTATGTCAAAAGGGTACCAAAAGATATCAGAGTTATTTTGAAGGTTAATTTTTGTGACGGTAAGTCGCCGGAGGACCTTGCGGGATTAAGGTTTATTGAACTACTCGATATTATACTTGAACCAAAGGATAACTCAGATAGCTACCTCTTATTAGTCAAAGTAAATCATTCTGTGCCGAACCTAAATGCTAGGACCAACGGAACCAGCACAGTTGCCGGGAGTAGGTTAGATGGAGAGGGTTTGACATACACAATTCAAGGCCCGCCAATGAAGTTGAGAATTGTATCAACCCTTGCCCGTTTGATTTCACAGCCCGACAGGATTAGTGCAAGAAGTCTTGATTTTAATTCAACTCTCGACCACTCGGCATTATCAACTAAACAATTAAAACTAGCAAAATTCGCCTATGATCGCGGCTTTTTTGATATCCCTAAACGGACAAGAATATCAGACATCGCTAGTGAGATAGGCCTCGCACGAGCAACGATATCGGAACACCTTGCTAGGATTGAATCTATATTGATGGATGATATGTTTTCTTCTTACGATGAATCATACACCGACCCAAAATTGGTAAAATCACTCATTGAGACCATATCATTAGAAGTTGAAGCTGAGGATTTGAACCAAGTTGACAATATGATAGAAATATTGTCTGACATAAAATTGTCGATCAACTCACAAATCACTGATTTGAAACATGAGGACTTCGATCAAATAACCGATGATGAACTAATCCAAATGGCGGTCAAAGAACATGAAGAAAATATTAGCTTTATCAACGATATAGTTGAAGATAAATTCAAAACTACATCCATATGATGGCATTATTTACAAGATACGACGGAATACGTACTTTATGACCCGGACAGCCGACTTACTCAAGCGACTGTCAAAGGAGGGCGTTTTGGTTCCCCAGCAAGTAAAAAAAGCCATGCTGAAAGTTGATTTGGAGGACTTTACCGATTATGATGTGGCGCCATTTTTCGCCGATAGGCCGGTCCCATATATTGAAACTAACTCCGGCAACATCAAGACCATTTCCGCACCTCACATGATCATAACACTGCTACATCATATGGAATTGTCAGACGGTCAAGAAGTCATAGTTATTGGCTGTAAAGGCGGCTATCTTGCAGCGCTTATTGCTACGATAGTTGGTGATAACGGCCGTGTTAATGTCTTGGATCCATCCAAGGAAGTTGTGAACTATGCTAAAGACAGATTATTACATTGGCCAACAGTAGAAATTAGAACTATGGATAACCTTGATGTTGCGCCAATCGCCTTCCCAGGCGAATTTAATAGAGTAATAATGACTGGTCAAATAGAGGCAATTCCCAGTTGGATTAAATCTCGTATTGTTGATGGCGGCTTTGTTATCGCTCCAATTGGAAACATAGATTCCCAACATTTGATGAAGATTGAATATCAAGATAATGTTGCCCTTGAGACCGACTTAGGCAATGTTTGTTTTGGACCGATAGATGTTGATTCCACCGGTAAACATCACCTCCATCCAACCGAACTTGCTGATTTGATTGAACTTTCTATTGAAACTTGCGAAGAATTAGAGATAATTAACCAAGACGAATTAAACAGTCTGCAAGACCTTGTGGCCAAATTGAACAACCTACCTGATGACACACCACCGATAGGCGAGGGGGGAATACCAATCTCTGAGCACCCTATGGTCAAACTATTGTGGCACTATTCTCCGTCATTTTTACGGTTATGGCCTATCATTCAAGTGATGCTACATCCCATGATTTCCAACTTTGAGTTCAATAATTGGAACCAATTTAATGACGATGAAGATACCCACTGGTGAGCAATGTGTCCACAAGATTCACCATGGCGATAAGCAATCTAAAAAGCAAAGATGATAGAAAAAGGCGCCGGGCAGTCAGAGAGTTGTTTGAACTTGATGATGAAAAGCATTTGTCAGCATTTGTCCCCCTGCTCGCTGATCCAGACATTTGGTACCGTAGCAAAGCAATAGATGCTTTTAGAATGTGGTCAATCAGGCAAGAAGTATCTGTGCTTGAACCATTAATCACCCATCAAAATATTGAGTTCAATAGAGTCGCAGCGAACCTGCTAGAAAAGTTCGATAATGCAGAAACTGAGGTGATAAGAAGATTATTTGACAAAGATGATTTAGTTTGTCAAATAAGATCGGCTGAGTTTATCCTAAAATGCGACGGGCAAGAATTATTCTTTGCTGAATTACTAAAAAATCCTGATGCCAGATTACGAATTATTGCTCTAGAAAGTAAATACAGTAGTACGGAAATACTGGCTGATACGCTAAATGATGACTCGATAAAGGTAGTAGAGTTTTGTCTCAATGTCCTAAATGACAACAAATACAAATTAGATGATGAGATAATCAATAGCATGGTGAACAGAGGTGTTAGCAATAAATTATTAATCCCATATTTATTTGATAATGACCCGGAGAAATTAGTAGAGTTAGCAGCACATATAGGTCGGCAAGATGTAAAAATATTGGTAGATACTCTACGGAAAAACTGTATCAGTGTCGATGATGAACCTATAAAATCAATGATAAATAGCAATCAAAGAGTGATAGTTGGCAGGTGGCTCCAAGGTAAAAAAGGACCATCTGAAGACGCATTGCGATGGGAAATTATCGGTGATGAGACCGTTGATGAAATTGAGCGGGCACGCTTTCTTGAACGGCTTTTCTCTCGCTGTGCTGAGGCGGAAATAAAAGCAAAGGCCAAAGAAATTGCTGAAACTTCCAACTCCGAGCTGATTAAACTTACAGCACATAACCTTTCAACCGCCAGCGAACAGGCACAGTCATGACCGGTGGCTCGGGCATTGAGTTTTGTATTGACGCGACTGAGTGCTCTACACGCTATTTATCAGTAAAAATCATAATTCAGCCACCATTCAATAGTCGCAAACTAGTGCTAAAATTCCCGAGGTGGGTGCCTGGTTCATACTTTATCAGAGAACCAATGCAATATCTCACTGGACTGAACTGTCTGCAACAAGGTAATGAAGTTAAATGCAAAAGAAAAGCGGTAGACACAGTCGAAGTAAAACTAGCCGATTTGAACTCAGCAGTTACGCTGCAGTATCGAATTCTTGGATTGGAATTATCAGTTAGATCAACACACATTGATGCTAGTCACTTACACATGATGCCCCCGTTCACATTTCTGCTGCCGACATCCGGAATTGATAATTCGCGTATGAACATGCAACACAAAATTACCCTTTTTTCCCCCGCAGAATGGATTCCTGCATCCCAATTAACCATGATTAATAGGAATGCTAGTGTCAAATCGATACTTGGAAATGTTGCGAATCAATTTGACTTTTCAGCCCCCAATCGCGACGAACTTTTAGACGGCATTATTGAAGCAAACGTGAATCCAAACATAGAGCATACGGTTGATGGTCGAAAGCACATACTGAAACTTTGGGATAGTGGCGGGTATACTACTGATGAAAATATGGTTAATCGATTCATCGAAGATATGGAAAAAATAATCAAAGAGCATCATGCATTATTCGGAATTCCTGATTGGGGTGATTATGTCACAATCATTCACCTTACTGAAAAATCTAGAGGAGGTTTAGAGCACCTTAATTCACAAACTTCTATGTTGCCAAGAATATGTTTGATTGATGGCCATGAAGAAGAGTATAGAGACTTGGTCAGCCTATTCAGTCATGAATACCTACACCAATGGAATGTTAAGCGCTTAAGACCTAGCAACTTTGTTGATTATGATTTACAACGAGAGGTTCACACTGAGCTACTTTGGTGGTTTGAAGGCTGTACGTCTTGGCTTGGTGACATGCTTTGCGTGAGATCCGGGGCATGGTCTGAGGATGACTGGCGAAAAGACATGGAAAGAAAATTATCCCGCCATACAATGAGAAATGGTTCGGAACATGAGTCGCTTGCCGAGTCAAGTCATGATGCGTGGATACACCTCTATAGAAGCCATGCCTTCTCAAGGGAAACCCAAATATCTTACTATCTAGAAGCCGAATTAGCAATCTTTTGCCTAGATGCAGAATTGAGAAAACGATCGAAAGGAAAACACGGAATCTGCGATTTAATGGCGCTATTATGTCAGAAATATGCACTCGGGTATCCAAATGCGGTCAAAATTGGAGTTGATTACAAGGATATTAGAAGAGAATTGGTAAATATGGCAGGGGGGCGAAATCTTGGAGTATATCTTGATCAAATGGTCTACGACAAAGCTGTGCCAGATGTCAAGCAAGCTTTGAAGTTTTATGCCTTGGATTTAGTATCAAAAGGCAGCAAAGAAAAGCCATTATCATCATCTTGGCTCGGTTTGAATATTGCTGACAAAGGTGGCAAGGTAATAGTGAACAGTCACCAGGCAAATTCGAGCTTAAGAACCTTGATAATGCCTGGCGATGAGTTAATCTCGGTAAATTGCATACGTGTTAATTCCGTGAAAGCGCTAAAGAGAATCTTAACAAAATTAGACCCATCCTCAGTTGAATTATGTTATTGCCATGAAGGAATCGTGAAAACCGAGGTGGTCAATTTGACCACAGAGCCGGAGCTTGAGAATAAACTAAGCGGCAAAGGTAACGTCAGATGGCACCGCTATATAGCCTCAAGAACTACCTGAGTTCATCCAGTGACACCAGTATTGGTGGCATGTCGAAAAGTGTGTCGTGCTTAGTTGTTTTAGGCGGATATAGGTTGTTTGATTCACACATTTCAACCACATCTGATTTAGTTATCTTGTTTAATTGCGCGCTTGGCCAGAGTTCCAAATTGATATCATCTGAGGAGAGATAGTCTAAACAAATCGCTGGTATTTTGCTTAATTCTAGTTGCTTGGCCACCGATAATCGATGATGTCCATCAAGCAATGCACCTGTTACACTGTCCACCAAAACGGGTTTGGTAAACCCGCCCCATCGAATAGTCATATCTAGCAATTTATCTCTTGCTTTGATTTTAATCTCTTCGTGTGGCTTGAGCCAAGATATATCGACCAGCGTGACATCTTCTTCTGTCCACATGTGATATGGGAACAGTATTTCAAGGATAATACTTTGGCATTCACCGTAGGGCTTGGAGATTGACTTGAGAAAGCATGTTTTAGGTAATAAATCAGATATTTCTGGCCTGCCATTAACTGAGAATATGATATATTTTGTCGATAATTTGCCGGGTGAAATTTCGCAGGTTTTAGACAAGATTTCCACGAGTGGAGGCGGTGTTTGGATTGTCGGTGGTGCAGTGCGCGATGCCGCAATGGGTTTGATACCTGCAGATATTGACCTGGCAACTGACTTAATGCCAGAACGCCTGATTGAAATATTTCCAGACGCAATTAAAACTGGGGTTGCGTTCGGTACGGTGACATTGAAATCTGGCACCTATCTATTGCAAACCACTACTCTTAGAGTGGATGGAGAATACCATGATGCTCGGAGACCAGATTCTGTAGAGTGGAACTTATCCCTCCATCAAGACCTCAAAAGACGTGATTTTACCATTAATTCAATGGCGATTGACGTTGCTAGGAGAAGATACTACGACCCAAACGGTGGAATGGAAGATATTGCCCAGAAAGTAATTCGCTGTGTTGGGAATTCACGCTTGAGAATAAATGAAGATGCATTAAGGATTCTCAGAGCATATCGCTTCTTATCGCAGATATCATCTGCTAACTGGAGGCTTGACACTTCCCTATCTAGGGTGATTGAAGATTGCTCTTATCTCATTAATGAATTATCAAAAGAACGTGTTTGGCAGGAACTATCAAAGATTTTAGGTTCCAAAAAAGCCAACAAAACTCTGCAAATTATGCACAATGATGGTGTCCTTTCAGTTATCTTCGGGTGGGAGAATCGACATAATGAGAAGTTATTTTTGGCGTTGGAAGACGCAACAGAATTAGACGCAACGGCGTTATTTGTGCTATTGAATTACCATCTAAACGAGATCGATTTGGAACGAATTTGCAAACAGCTTAAGTTGTCAAATAATGACCGTAGGAAAATAGTTCATATCAACACCCTTGCTCGCACAATACCTAAGCATGAAGTTGAAGACTTGAGACTTCATCGACACCTTGCAGGTAGTGATTGGGAGCAAATTGCCATGCTCAGATATATATTTTGTCAGCATAATATTGACAAAAAATTCTCACATACGGACTCATCCAATGCGAATGCAATCCTTGAGTCCCTGAGAAAATTACCACCACTTGCATTCAATAAACCTATTTTTGATGGCAATTGGCTAATGACAGTGACAAATATCAGTCAGGGGGAAAAACTTGGCAGACTGATTGAGTGGCTATTCAGGATTCAGATAGAAAATGATTTACAAACATTACCAGAAATCGAAAGTTATCTAGTAAAAATTCAGTGGCAAAACAGCGATTTTTCGCAATGGCCGAGATTGATTTAGGACTTGAGGCACCATATTCAATAATGAGTAATCTCACGCTAAACCATGTTCAGTGGGAGAATCTCAGAGGCTGTTGCTAAGCAAATTGAGAAAAAAATAGCTGAGAATAACGATTTGAACGCACTTACTGATTCTGAATTAGCGGACCTCGCCAAAGCATTCGTTGGTGATTCACCGCCTCCCCACGTACCACGAGAAACCGTGATTGAAATTCTCTCTCAGCAGCCAAACATCGCTGATTGGCGCACTTCACTTAAACAGCGAGCAGTCGAAGCTGCAAAACAACAAGTTTCCTCGATTGCGGCTAATGTCGACCCCCGGATGGCTGATATGATTAAACAACAATTTGGCCAATGGCTGCAAAACTCCGGCCTATCAAGCGCCGAAATCACCACTAAAATTGACACTAATTCAGATGGGAAGATTACGGATGGTGAATTGAGACAATTTATCCACAATTTATCCGGAACCAATCCGCCAGATTGGGTTTCAGCGACCCTCATGAGCATATTGGACACCGACAATAATGGATCCATCGAAGTACAAGAGCTCTGGCAATATCTTGGAGCGATTGGTTTTGAGGTGCCAACAATCGAGACTCCAAAGGCACTTGAGGAAAATTCAGAATCCGTAGTTGAAGCAAGTTATGAACAACCTGAAATCGATATTGACGAGGAACTAGCGAGTATACCAGAAACCCATACTGAAACTGACACTGAACAAGATATTGCAACTAATACCCAGCCCGATGCAAGTAGCAGCGTTTCTGATGAAATCCCACAGCAACGCTCCCAAGAAACAATCGACGAGGTCGAAATTGCCCCCGAATCAAGTATCGATACCTCTATAGAAAAAGGCATAGAGCGTTTATATTCAACCAGGTTACACAGAGAGTCAGTAGGTGTAATTGAATCTACAGACGCCGCGGTGTGTAGGTTAATGGTAGAGAAAGTTGAGCGGACTTTGATGGTTATGGACAATTACCGTGGTGGTATGACTGCCATTGGATTACTTGACGGAGGACCGTACACTGTATCGGTTTTATTCGAACCTGTATACAATCAGCAAATCGAGATGATGGTAGGAAAAAGTCTAACATTTACTGGTGCCCTATTTGACTGGTCTAGTGGACTTAGGCAAGCGAAATTGAAGGCTACAGACCCTCAGTTCTAATCACTTAAGCGATCTAGCAATAACAATACGCTGGACTTCCTGAGTACCTTCATAAATTTGCGTAATTTTGGCATCTCTAAAAAACCGCTCTACTGGGAATTCTTTGGTATAGCCATAACCGCCGAGGACTTGAATAGCTCTCTCAGTAACCCACATTGCGGTATCACCCGCAAATAGTTTAGCCATGCTGGCCTCTTGTGTATGACGAGGACCATCATTTTCATAATGTTCTTGCTTGGCCCATGATGCTCTGTATACCAGGTCTCTGGCAGCTTGTATTCTAGTTGCCATGTCCGCTAAATAATTCATAATCATTTGGTGATGAGCAATTGGCTTACCAAATGCTTCTCTCTCATGAGAATAGTTGAGTGCCGCTTCATATGCCCCCTGAGCAATGCCTAGAGCCTGAGCAGCAATTCCAATGCGACTGTTATCCAGTGCATTCATCGCAATCGGGAAACCGTTACCGACACCTTTGAGCACGTTCTCAACCGGAACTTTGCAGTTATTCAATACTAAAGTGCACGTGTCTGATGAACGGATACCGAGTTTATCCTCTTTTTTACCAACTGAAAACCCTTCAAAGTTGGACTCGACAATGAATGCAGTAGTACCTCCGTGCTTTTTTACGCCGTAATCCGGGTGGTCAACATCCTTCGCAAATAACACGATTATATCTGCTTGAGCCCCATTGGTAACCCACATCTTTTCACCGTTGAGCAAGTAATGTTTACCATCATCAGACAATTTCGCTTTGCAAATCATTGCCGCTGCGTCGGTTCCAGCCCCTGCTTCAGAAAGTGAGTAAGCCCCTACTTCACCGGCTGCTAGCCGTGTAAGGTATTGCTGCTTTTGTGTTTCATTTCCATGAAGAGCAATTGTTTTGGCGCACAATCCAACGTGAACACAGAACATCACGCCGAATGAGGGATCTACCCGGGATAATTCCTCGACTATGATTGATTCGGAAATATCATCAACGGGCGAGCCACCATATTGTTCTGGTATAGTAACACCTTGCAGACCATAATCAAGAAATTGTTGCCATTCTTCACTAGGAGGGATTTGATTGGCGTCTCGGTGTTCTGCTGTTGGTGCTAAAACGGTCTCTGCAAAATCTCTAACCAGTTCTCTGATCATTTGCTGCTCATCACTTTCGGCGTAGTTCATTCTTCTCCCATTGCTATCCAATAGGCCGACTCACTTAACCCGTTTGCTGCTTGACCGGATTTAATTTCACCCCAATTCTTCATATACGATGCCTAAGAGGCGCGCACAGGAGGAATCATATTGGATGAAGAAACCGTTGAATTTAATGTTGCGCATAACAGAAAGTACTCCACAGACCATCTGTGGTATCAAGAAAAAGATGAAAGATTGATGATCGGTGTTAGCGAGTTTTTGAAACTTGAAATAGGTGACGTTTTGAGAGTTATCTTGCCGCAAGCCGAGACCGAAGTTGACGAAGGTGACGGCATGTTTTCAATTTGGACTGCGGAAGAAAAAAAGCCATTCCCCGCGCCGTTCTCGGGACTTATCGCCGAGGTAAACGGCGAGGTTGAGATAAATCCTGACCTAGCCAATGATTCGGCTTATGACCTTGGTTGGATTATTATTTTAGAGCCACATGATTTAGATTTGGAATTACTATTAGATCCTGACGAATATGTTGAATTTTTGGCTGAACTCTGATGGTGAGGATGACCATCATGGAGCAAATTGAGGTCATCAAGCAGAGCCTAAGCAATGCGCCAATAATCTTGAAAGGACAATATCCATACTTTATTCACCCAATTACCGACGGTGTTCCAAGATTGAATCCAAAAGTATTGGAAGCAATAATAGATTTGGCAGTGCCGCTAGTCAATTGGGAAAACATTGACATCATTTTAGGCATCGAAGCTATGGGTTTACCTCTTACTGCTCCACTATCTATTCGGACAGGAGTCCCAATGGTGATTGCTAGGAAACGTAAATATGGTCTCGAGGGCGAAGTGGAGGTGAATCAGGAAACGGGTTACTCGAAAGGTAGTATCTTCCTCAATGATATCAAAGCAGGAGAGCGGATTGTAATAATCGATGATGTCCTGTCAACAGGTGGAACTATCAAATCAGTAATTGAGGGCATAAGACAAGCAAGAGCTAGTTTAGAAAATGTCATTGTGGTGGTTGAGAAAGGCGACGGTATGCAACAACTAAAGCGTAGTTATCCTGATATTTCATTTGACTCCATTATTAAATTAGAGATGGAAGGCGAGAAAATCGTATTATTAGATTAGAGGTATTTGTATGGACTTGGATAGACATGATTTTCAACTTGATGACTTAGTTGAAAAAATTAAGCAAAATGACAACCGATTGATTGCGCTACAAGTCCCCGAGGGCTTGAAAATGCAAGCGCTTGAAATGATGGATGAGATAGAAACTGAGACGAGTGCGAAAGTAGTTTTGGCTGCCGATCCGTGTTATGGTGCATGCGATCTAGTGCATGATAAAATGAAGATGATGGGCGTTGAATTAGTTGCGCACATGGGACATTCCCAGATGAATATAGATTCTGGCATGCCAACTGAATTTATCGATGTTAGATATGATGGTGACCCAGAACTCAATCCGGTACTACCATTTTTGAATAAGCATCTAGCTTTGGCTAGGGAGAGAATGGCTAATCAACAAACAACCGAAGACCTAACAGAGAGTGAAGCACAAGAGAGATTCATGGATGCAGTTGGTAGAATGGCACCACTAACCAATACCAAACTTGGTTTAGTTGGCTCAATCCAACACCTTCACTTATTGCCTGAATTCCACGACCGCTTAGAAAAGGCCGGATTCGATGTAACTATTCCTATCGGAGGCGCAAGGTTGTCATTCCCCGGACAAGTGCTGGGCTGTAATTATTCAGGTGATGACCCAAGCATAGGTCACTATCTCTTTTTGGGTTCAGGGGATTTTCATCCGATTGGACTAGTCCTTCATACAGGAAAACCATTGGCAATGTTAGATCCTTATTCCGGTGCCGCCGAGGAGATGTCGTTTGAGCGAATTGAAAGGATATTACGACAGCGGTTTGGCTTGATTATGTCTAGTCAAGATTGCCAATCTTTTGGCATATTAATTGGTGAAAAACCTGGTCAAATGAGGCGAACACTAGCTCTGCGAATGAAGCGGATGCTCGAAAAGCACGGCAAAAAAGGCTACCTTTTAGCGCTTGAGCACATCGGACCAGAGTTAATTGACTTCTATCCTGTAGATGCATTTGTCAACACTGCTTGTCCGAGGATTGCAATCGATGATGCCGTTAGGTATCGCAAACCACTGATTACTCCGTTTGAATTAGAGGTGGCCCTCGGTGAAAAGCAGTGGGAAACTGGGTATATGTTTGATGAGATTCCATAAGCTGCGTTAATCTGCTAATATCCAAGATTTCAAAGCGTATATTCAATAACGGTTGGCTTAAGCCTTCAGATGTTATGAGTAGCTACCTAGACCGAATTGGTGCGGGTTATGTCATTGATAACCCCGAGCCGTTAGACTTTGACTATGTGCCGAAAGAACTGGTCTGTCGCCAGATATATCAAAACCAATTAGCCGCAAGATTCTCATCTATAGATAAACCTGAGTCTAGTTGCCGTGCTGTTATAACCGGACCGGTTGGCAGTGGCAAGACAGTTTTGGTCAAGACATTCTGTCGAGATTTACAACGGCATTTAGTAAATCGTAGAACTATTATCGTAGCACACGTCAACTGCCGGAACGCCTCAACTAGTACCCGAGTAGTACAGCGTATATTACACGCCATAGATCCCGGTCATCCAGACCGAGGTTTGTCAATTGGCGAGTTACTGCTTAGCCTTCGTAAACTAACGAGGAGAAATTCCTCGCACTTAATCGTCATACTGGATGAGGTAGATCACATGCTTAGAAAGTCTGGTGATGACATACTGTATCAATTACTAAGAATTGATGAAGACCAAGAGGGCAAAGGTACACTTTCTCTCATCTTGATAAGCCAAGAACAAATCCTCGATGTGTTAGAAACTGCGGTTATCTCAAGGATGGGTAAAACGAATTTGATAAAAATACCCTCATACAATGAGGATGAATTGCATAGTATCGCCTTGCAAAGAGCAGAATTAGCCTTGGTTAAGGGATCTTACACTGAAGAAATTATTCGGCTCATCGCACAAAAATCCGCCCCTATTGGAGATGCTAGATTAGCCATCGAATTGTTAAAGGCCGCTGCAGAAGCGTGTGAAATAAGACAAGACGATCATACTGAGCGGGAGATAAGTGTCGATGATGTTCATGCTAAAGACGAAATTCTCGCAGTTGACATGGTTTCTGAAATTGACGCTATAGATGGTCTAAGACCGCACGCTATGTTAGTACTGCTGGCTATATGTCGCAGGCTGAAAAAAGATAGTTCAATGACTACTGGCGATGTAGAGAGTCTTTACGCTGTTGTATGTGAAGAATACGAGGAGAACATGAAAAGTCATACAACGTTATGGAAATACTTGAAAGAACTAGAAAATCGGCAACTGATCAAAACTAGAATCTCGACGGTCACTGGCGGACGTGGTAGAACCACTCACCTAAGCATGCCACATTTCTTACCCAGCGACATCGCTAGCAGACTTGAAATGCTCATTAAAAAGCGATTGTAAGCAACCAAGCCAGTTGTTGGTTCATGCGGTGAGCATAAATACAGGTCACTGTTGGCCAACCTGTCTTAGAGGCGTAATTATGGCTACTGGTTCACAAGGAGAGTTTGTTGCTGTCGTAAATGACACCGACCCAAAAAGCAATGGTAGAGGATACTCATTGAAGATTACAGGTAACAACTACTCACAAATTTTAGGCAAGAAAATCGGCGACGTAGTCGATGGTATATTCGTAGGAGAGGGTGACAAAACCCTATCTGGCTACAAGCTGCAAATCACCGGTGGTGCAGA
>DAUW01000038.1:0-3640 GCA_002505355.1 Euryarchaeota archaeon UBA229
TCATGACGTTTTTCATCCCAATTATCAGATTTAATCAGATATTGTTTCAATCTGTCTACGGGATCGCCGCCCGGCCAACACATGAACTCATCATCTGGTCTGTAAGCAGACGGGTCGTCTGATGAAGAGTGAGCGCCAGCTCGATATGTGTAGACTTCGATATGAGTGGGACCTAGACCTGCCGATACTCTCTCTCGAGCCCAGCGGGTGACGCTGTAGAGTGCTAGGAAATCATTGCCGTCCACTCTGATTGATGGTATATCGTATGCCAGTCCTCTTTCCGCAAAGGTTCTGCCACCGGTAGCAAGATTTTGGTGAGTAGAAATAGCCCATTGGTTGTTAACCACATTTAGTATCACTGGCGGCTTGAATGTTGAAGCAAAATTCAGTGCGTAGTGATAATCACCTTGAGCCGATGTACCATCACCAAGCCAAGTGATACATGCTTCATCAAGTCCTTTGTATGCACTGGCCATCGCAACGCCGACCGCTTGGGAAAATTGGGTTCCTACGGGTGATGAGATAGAGATAAATCGACCTTGCTTCCAAGTATAGTGGACCGGCATCTGCCGGCCTCTGACATTGTCTTCTGTATTACCTATACAGTGGCATATCATACTAACCATGTCTCTGCCACGGACGAATTGCGCGCCTGGTTGGCGATATGACGGGAAAACCCAGTCATTATCTTCCAGTGCCATGGTTTGTGCTATGGCAACTGCTTCCTCACCAAATGACCGCATATAGAATGATAATTTACCTGTCCGCTGCATCTTCATCATACGGTCATCAAAAATTCTTAAGCGCATCATATATTCCAGTCCAACTATTAGCTTTTCAACAGATATATCCGGAATCCATTCGCCTTCAGCCTCATGGTCGTCGTTGAGAACTCTTACTAAGCCAGAAGCATGCTTCACAGTATCTTCAGCTTGGCACTTAGTGGGGTCTGGGCGGTTCAAATCGTTTGGCTGCTCAGCAAACTTGCCGCCAAAATCTGCCTCATCACCTGGTCTAAACGGAGCCGTTCCGATAACGTATGGAGACGTTACTGCAGTCTTCCTATCGCTCATCAGTCCACCTCAGGTCGAATTAGGTTTAAGGTATCTCTCATGGCTATATTTTTGTCGTTAACCATGACATAAGCGCCTGGTAATGTTTCTTGATTTGTCGAATCATAGGTTTTCCGATATAGCAGGCCAGCCTTGTAGGAAGATCTGACTAATGGTCCACTTGCGACACCAGAAAATCCAAGATCGATTGCTTCTTGCGCCCATGAATCATACATTTCAGGTTCTGGAAAACGATCAATCTTGAGGTGTTTTTCCGAAGGAGCAAGATACTGGCCAATGGTAATTAAGTCGACATTAGCAGCTCTAATCAGTTTAAGTGATTCACTTATTTGTTCGTCCGTCTCACCAACACCAACCATCAGCGAAGTTTTGGTAATAATGTCAGGACGGATAAGTTTAGCATGCTTCAGGATTTCTATAGATTGACTAAATGAAGCCCTGTGGTCTCTTACCGTTCGGTCTAGTTCAGGCACACATTCGACATTGTGGGCGAACACGTTCAGCGGACTATCCTCAAGCAGTAATTCTAGGTCTGATAGGTCACCAGCAAGGTCGGAACATAATAATTCTAATGTTAGGTTTGGTAATCGATTGTGGACTTCCTCAATACAAGCCTTGTAGTGTGCTGCACCACTATCTGCTAAGTCGTCACGATTAACAACCGTGATTACTAAATGGCGCAAATTCATCGATTCTACTGCGTCAGCGAGATGCCTTGGCTCATCGACATCAAGCGGGGGTGGACTCTTGATAGTTCCAACCGCACAAAATCGGCATCCTCTGGTGCACTCTTGACCAGCAATCATGAATGTTGCATCGCCACTTGACCAGCATTCGTGTATGTTAGGACACTTTGCTTCCTCACATACCGTATGCAATTTGTTGTCCTTAACCGATGCCTTAGTATCATTGAATATTTTCTGTTGTTCTCCAGTGGGTAGTTTTGTTCTAAACCACGCTGGCAGGCGTTTTTTTGGTTTCTGAACGGGTTTGTCTGTGGCCATTGGTAGGTGTCTCGAAGCCATTAGAATCCCCCTTCATGTAGTCCAGTAAATACTACTCTAAAAGGTGTAGTAGTGCACCGAAAATGGCGTTTAACCAAAATACGACATTTATTGAGTGTGATTGACTAGGAAGTATCATGTCAAAGCCTGTGGTATTCATTACTGGAGGTGGGCGTAGAATTGGTGCGGCAATATCATCAATGCTTATGGACGAGGGTTACTTTGTCTTAATTCACGTAAGGAACTCTGTTGAGGAAGCTCAGGCAATCATCGATGCTCACAGTAAAGCCAACGGTGGCGAAACAAGTGGTGAAATAATCACAGCAGATTTGCTTAATGCTGATATTGGTGAGTTGATTGCTCGTATACAAAATCATCCCAAAGTGATAGCGGATGGTGGCTTATTTGGACTGATAAACAATGCCTCAGTATACCAGCCGATCAGTTTTGATGATTTGACTTTTGAGGAGTTCAAGAAAAATTTCATCATCCACGTTGAGGTTCCATTTCTACTCACTAAGGGGCTGTATGAACAAATCAAGGCTAAATCTGGCTCAGTAATTGGCTTAGTAGATACTTCCCAAGGCCGCGCATGGAAAGACTTGACTCACTATACCGCAAGTAAAAATGCGCTGCGACAAATGATGATTAATTTGGCAGGAGATCTACATCCCCACGTAAGGGTAAATTGTATTGCTCCGGGTGCGATAATTTCCGCAGCTTGGGAAATTGAGCACTTTGCTTCGGTCCTCGAAAAAGTTCCGATGGGGCGCTCAGGCGAGCCAAAAGACATTGCTAGCGCAGCAAAATTCCTGCTCGAGTCGGACCACATATCCGGACAAATAATCAATGTCGACGGTGGTTGGACAATCGTTGAATAAGCGCTTAATTCAAAAGTTGCCTCGATTACGGCTGCGTGCAGGGGTGGCTGAGGTGGTCAAAGGCGCCGGGCTTAAGATCCGGTCCCGTATGGGTTCGTGGGTTCGTATCCCACCCCCTGCACCAAACTCAAAAAAGCAAGACTGAAACCGTAATACGTTTGAGTAAAAAATTGAAATTCAGCTAATAATTTCACTTAATTTTCAAATTATTTTTTGAGTAAAAATTACCGGAATTCGGTAGTTTTTGTAAATCAAAGGGTACCCTTTGTTTTGCCAACAATGGCTAACTTTGCTTTCAAGTAGGTATCGTTACGGTAATGAGTCGGTTTGAGGTGGGTTTAGCGGCTATATGCAATAAATACCCAATGTTAATTGGCTATCATCATTTTAACCCCACCATGAGGAGATCCATTGCTCTGCTATTTTGCTTGCTGATGATTACCATGCCCATGGCTGGGTGTATTGGAGGCGATGATTCCTCTGATACTCCGGATGAGAAATTAGATGATTGGAACGTCCATTTTGCAGCAACCGCCGCAGATCTACCAACTTGTGATGAAGATACCAATGGTAGGCTGTATTATGTTGAAGCAGATAATCAATTCCAAGTCTGTAAAACATCTGGATGGAGTGTAATTGACATCCAAGGGGCAGATGGTGCAGACGGTCAAGATGGTGCAGA
>DAUW01000038.1:3818-4011 GCA_002505355.1 Euryarchaeota archaeon UBA229
TCTACCAACTTGTGATGAAGATACACATGGAAGACTATACTATGTTGAAGCAGATAACGAATTCCAAGTCTGCAAAACCGCTGGTTGGAGTGTAATTGAGATTCGGGGTGCTGATGGACACGATGGCGCTGACGGTGCTCAAGGCCCTCAAGGTCCTGCAGGCGCTGATGGTGCTGATGGTGCCGATGGTGCC
>DAUW01000061.1:0-2231 GCA_002505355.1 Euryarchaeota archaeon UBA229
CAGTCCGTCGATTTGCCCCCACCCGAAATTGGGGTCTGGATTAAGCGGTTGCGATAGCCACGAGCCATTGTTGCTGAAAATATCAATCTCAATACCAGCATCATCAACATACCAGCCGTCTAATTCAACTAATTGATCGGAAAAGAAACTGTAGCGAAATCTCGCCTCTTGACCTGATAGGTTCGAGATATCATATTGTTTGAGTTCGAACGGTAGTGAGGAATTACGACAATTGCCGGGAATAGTTGAACCATCGAATATTCCCTCACCGTAGAAAGGTGAATTGGTATTTGCTGTAGATATTTGGTCATGAAAATCCCCTATTTGAGGAGGCAAGTAACTCCAATTTAACCCGCCGTCGGTTGAAACTGAAACCGCTCCGCCATCCCAATTAGCCTCAGTGCAAACCCAACTGTTGAACGATAATCGGGTGGAGGAGTGAGTCGGAATTAAGTATTCAGGGGAGATTAAATGAGTATACATCTCATTATCGTATTTGCCACCCAGAGCGATACCTACACCGTACTCGCCAGATACCCACGTATCTGGACCGTATATCTTGTTGATCGGCAGTTTACCGTGTTCCCATCGACTGTCGCTTTGTGAGGATACTGCCCAGCCTAATGGTAATTCATCATGATCGTTGAAGGAAAATAATTGGTATGTTTCAGAACTAAGCCCCATATTTTGAGTCCACTGCCACTGATTGTTAGCGGGCCTTACACTCTGTAGCCAGCCATCTGAGGAGTTCTGAGACACCATGGGAATGGTATTGAAATCTTTGAAAACCTGCCTTAGAGGATTTATTCCTCCCCTATTTTGATGAAATACCAGCTGATCGATTGCTATACCTTCCCAGCCTGAGGATGTTGCACCACCATAATTTATTCCAGCATTGGTGTATACAGTAAATTTGAACAGGGTTCGATTAAGACCGCCTGAATTGGTAAAATTATGAACGATAGGCAAGAAAACCGGTATCCAGCCATTTGACTCGGTGTAGTGCAGATTGCCATTGTGCCATACACCTAGGCCAGGAATTCCATAATTACCCGATATGGTATTCCATGATTTACCATCATCAAAAGAGAATTCAACTATCAGATAATCGTGGAGATAACCTTGAATATCCCAATTTAGATTGACTTCTAGTTCATCGAGATAGGGGAAATTTGTCAGATTTGCCGGCAAAATAAACTCAGAAGCAGCGTACGGTAGATAATCTCCTGAAAAGTTACCGTGGAACCATGCACCCATTTCATCACCTTGATTGTATAACTCCAAGTGATCGATAAACCAACCCCCACGATTTGCAGTGATTTGGCTGGTCGATAAGCAGAACCGAAGGTAAGTGTTGGTTAGTAATTGGCTAAATTCATTGTCTAGTGAAATATTGACACTTACCCAAGAATTACTGTTAGCATTGAGTTCTAATTGGCTAGCGAATGGCAATTCTGTCCAGACACTTTGTTCGTTTAGGAACTCAACAGCAACGTAATCTGATGAGTCCAATGCTAGCCAATGCTTGAAAGATAATGAGTAGTTATTGATTACCCGAGGAATATCGATTATCGGACTGCGAATGCATGCTTCCATACCCGCAACTAAATCGCCTGTACCAGTTGATGCTAGGAATGAGGTATTCTCAACGCCGTTAGTTGGTATACTCATACTGGAATTACTAACAATATCAACGCCTCCATTTACAATAACCCATACCGCAGAATCTTGGCCTGATGATAACCAACCGCCTGCAGGGACAGCAGAGACTACTTCAAAATCCTCAATAATATTCGAAGAATTTAATTTTTCTAGTGTCAGTAATTCGGCATCAGCATCAGCGACTAGATTTACCGACGTTCCGTTCCAACCTTGCGTCTCATTACTACCGAAAGTAACGTTTTGATAGGGGACAGAATTCCACCACGAGGATAGTGAAAGGTTGGCTTCTGTGATAGTATGATTGGCTGGAATTTCCAGGAGATTGCTATTTTGAGTATCAGTATGCGTTTGGTTTGGATTTGGGGCAAAAGTTGTCTCACCAACCCACTCCTGTTCAGCATTTGGGTGCCATACCTGTGACTCAGCAATAACAAAATTTGTTATTGGAGTAGTTATCATTACCACAACAAGTATAGCAGCGATGAATCTGACAGGCCAATGATTCTGATGACCAAATCGGCTTGCCATTCCATACCACCTCGCTACGCGAGGTGAGGTCTTTGATTATG
>DAUW01000061.1:2539-7354 GCA_002505355.1 Euryarchaeota archaeon UBA229
GTCTTTGATTATGAACCAGTTGATGCCCTGTTTGAGTATTAATGTTCAAGTCCTTTCATACTTGAGGGTTCAATATGGCGGAGGAACGGTTTCTCGATAAAGCGCTAGCGCGTGCTATTGAAGAAGAGTTATTCGCAACTAGGCGATTACAGGCTTCAAGGCATATGCCTGTGCCATTACCCCGGCAAAACTTTTGGGAGATGGTGGGAAAACTACTGGCTGGCATAGATGCTGAAATTCAGGACATGCTAATGAATGGGATTACGGGATTAAGACTACAAAACGCGCAGAAGCGCCAGGCCAATATCAGGAGAATTGCTTCAGAACTATCTCGTAAAAGATTAGTAACTATGATGCAGTACCTCGCTTCTCAGTCTTTAAGAACCGATTCACATCAAGGTACTAGCCAAGATTTACCACCTATGGACTGGGCTCGACACGACCCCGCAGAAAAGGCATTCTACACTGGAATCGTCACCCAAATGGATCGATTCAAGAAATTGATTGACTGGGAGTCGATGCAGAAAGGCATACTTGGTGAAGGGATAATGGAGAGGAAAAAGCATTCTAGGGGCACTATGCAATTGGACTCATTTATCGAAAACCCGGCTGGGCTGACCGGTCAGTCTCCGCCCGAATTGGTAATCGAAGATGACGAGCCAGATATTGAAGTGGTTGACTCACAGTATGACGAGGAAGATAGAATCTATTCCGAGGAGTGGCCGGATATTGATGGATACGTTAAATCGGGGCTTGATATACCTGCAGGTGGCACGGCAAAACCAATTGATAAGTCGCCGCAACATGTAGAGAAACACATGGCTGCAATGGAATTAGCCCCGTCAAAAAAGCAATCGGTCAAATTAAGCGAATTACCGCCGGAAGAAAGTGTTGAGAAAGATACCGAGATGCAGACTGACAATAACATGGTTCGAATTAGGATTCTTCAGTCGCTACCCGAGCCGGTAGTGCTAGGGGACGGTTTGGAAGTTTCTCTTGAAGAGGATGATATCCACTTCATTGACCAAGATACGGCTGATTGGCTAGTTGAGTCGGGAGTAGCAGAGGTTGAGAATCTCTAACCTAGTTAGCCACCCGCATTGAGAGTTCAATACTAACTGTATCTGGTATCTCAATTCGGGTAACCTGTCGAAGCGCTGATTCGTCTTTCCCGGAGTTGATGTCCATCTCTAAGAGACGCTTGTGGACACGGAGTTCCCAGTGATCATAGGTTTCACTACCCTCTCCATCAGGAGCTTTTCTAACGGGTACAACAAGTCTCCTTGTTGGTAATGGTATTGGGCCACGTAATGATATTCCACCAGCGTCGCAGATTGTTTTAATTTGGCTAGCAACTCGATCAATGTCGTGGTGGTTTTCACCAGTCAGTTTGATTATTGTTACTGCTGCCAAAATTAATCCTCCAACCTGTTAACCCTCATTACTCAGAATTACTTCTTTTCGATCTTCAAACAGACACCAGCAGCAACTGTCTTACCCATGTCACGGATTGCGAAACGGGACAGTTCTGGGAAGGTATCCATCTGTTCGATAGCAAGAGGCTTGGTAGGTTGGAAACGGATTAGACAAGCATCACCAGTCTTCAAGAATGAAGGGTTTGCTTCCTTACCGGATTTGTTGGTTTTTTCTAGCAGTTCCTGGAATCTAACTGCTACTTGAGCAGTGTGTGCGTGGAATACTGGGGTGTAACCGACTGAAACAGCCTTAGGAATATCCATTAGTTGGATTTGTCCGACGAATGTTTCATCGTGCCTTACGAAGGTTGGCTCGCTGTCAGTGTATCCAGCAACGTCACCACGGCGAATGTCGGTAGCAGCTAGACCACGAACGTTGAAACCAACGTTGTCGCCCGGCTCAGCCTTTGGTACCATTGTGTGGTGCATCTCGATAGATTTAACCTCAGCAGACTTCTGTGATGGGTTGAATACCACGGTCTTGCCCACATTTAGGGTTCCTGTCTCGATCTTACCGACTGGAACAGTTCCAATACCGGATATTTTGTAGACGTCCTGGATAGGTAGTCTGAGTGCCTTGTCGATAGGCTTGTCTGGCATTGCTGCAGCATCAATTGCTTCGAATAGCGTTGGTCCATTGTACCATGGAGTGTTTGCGCTCTTTTCGTAAACATTGTCACCCTTTAGTGAGGATGCTGGAATCATCGGGATTCGGTCCAGTTGGGAACCGAAACCAGCCATCTTTAGGAGGGCTGAAACCTCGTTGCAGGCAGATTTGTATTTATCTTCTGACCAGTCAACACCAGAAATGTCCATCTTGTTAACGTGGACTATCAATTCCTTAACACCAAGTACCTTAGCGAGGAAAGCATGTTCTTTGGTCTGTGCGTTAACACCATCGTTAGCTGCACACAGTAGAACTGCGGTATCTGCTTGTGATGCACCAGTAATCATATTCTTGACGAAATCACGGTGGCCCGGGGCGTCGATGATTGTCCAGTAGTACTTAGGAGTGAAGAATTCCTTGTGAGCTACGTCAATGGTGATTCCACGCTCGCGCTCTTCCTTCAATCCGTCCATAACGTATGCTAGACCGAATCCTGCTTTTCCAGCCTCGGCAGCTAGCTTTTCGTTCTTTTCAATCACGTGCTCTTCGATGTGGCCCGAGTCCAGAAGTAGACGTCCTACGGTCGTCGATTTTCCGTGATCTACGTGACCTACGAATACAATATTGCGGTGTGGCTTACTCTTGTCTTCCCATTGAGATGGCATAATAATAACTCCTTATCGAGCATCCCGACAAGCAACCCCTATTTGAAAGCGACGCATGAGAAAATGCCTATTTTCACAGTAAAAAACCCAATACTGGGCGCCATATTGGTGAGGATAATCACTCCGTACCAACAATATCTCCAGTCTTGGATATTTTGTATAACCTAGCGGTACTAGTTAGACCGCTTATGGCTTTTGGTGAGCCGGAAATTGCGACTATCTTCTGTCCGGGCTTGACCTCACCGGATTGCACTTGAAGGGTTAATGCGTTCTGCATTGTTTGAGAACCTCGATCGTACTCTTCCACAACAATACTGTCTACACCGGGTAAGACCTGCACCCTTCTAGCCGTCGCCAAACTGTTGGTAACTGCGGTAACGGGTATTCCGGGCCGGTATGATGAGACCAGCCTGGGTGCATTACCACGCTCAGTGGCAACTAAAATCCGGGCCGCTGAGGACATTTTAGCTAATTCTACACCAGCGTGTGCTACCGCTCTAGTCGATTTGTATTTCGTAACAGCTTCTGGCGTTAGGTTGCTAGACTCCAAGCCAAGTTCAGTGGACAGGGCTATCTTCGCCATGGTTTGCACCGACTTCAGTGGGTGCTTGCCTGAAGCAGTCTCGCCTGAAAGCATCACACCCGTAGCTCCTTGCCTGATCGCAGTAGAAATATCGCTTACTTCTGCTCGGGTTGGGCGAGGATTAACCGTCATTGTCTCCAGCATCTGCGTCGCAACAATCACCGGCATCCCGCGCTCAAGAGCAGAATCGATTATGTGTTGTTGAGCGATCGGGACCTCTTCAAGTGGTATCTCGACTCCTAAGTCACCTCTTGCAACCATTACTGCATCACAATTTGCTAAAATTTCATCGAGGTGATCAAGCGCCATTGGGTGTTCAATTTTCGCAATAATCCAGGTTGATAACCCCCGCCGTTGGATTGCTTGCTTTGCCGGAAGTAAATCCTTGGCAGTACGCACATACGATACCGCAATGAGGTCTGCACCTGAATCAAGTGCATGCTTCAAAGCAACTTCATCCTTAGACCCGATCGCTGGGAGGTCCACTAAAGTCCCCGGAACATTGATGCCTTTTCTTGCACTAACCGGGCCACCATCTTGTATTCGACAAGTTACTATGCCTCCGGGTTTCCCTGGTGCGTCCAAGACCTTTAGGCGAATCAGCCCGTCTGCAAGGAGTACTGGGTCGCCTTTTTCCAACTCTGCAGATAATCCTGCATATTGTACTGGAAGTTGCTTGTTACTGGCATCATCCATATGGTCGATTCCACAGTGTAACTCAACTTTCTTTCGCATCCCTAAAACATGAACTCCAGGAAAATTCCCGAGCCTGAGTTTAGGCCCGGGCAAATCTGCTAGAATACAGGTTGGTCGGCCGATTTTGGATTCCATTGCTCTAATTCGCTGATAGAGCTCAGTTTTGTGCTCTGGCTCACCGTGTGAATAATTTAGACGACAGACGTTAACGCCGCCTTTTAGTAACGACAGTATGGTCTTGTCATCATTTGATGCAGGACCGATTGTTGCGACGATACGAGTTCTTCGCATGATTAGGTCTCGATGGCTACCCATGAAAGGACTTTCTAAATAGATTCTAGAGAATCACTTGTAATGAAGGATGATAACAAAAGACTCAATTTTTTGGTCATTTATTTTCTCATTGTGGATTGCTACGACCCAATCGCCATCACCAAAGGTTGATTCGGTTTCAGTAAACATGTAAGAACTCAGTAATAATTGCAGGCAGTCACTGTCGTCATCACAATCACCATGATCTCGACCATCTAGTGGTGTTTCAGTGGTGTTTCTTGCCTCCTCGTCTTCCTCATTGTAAGCATAGATGTCTAATTTATTGCGACAGTTGTTACCCTCTCCCGGCGTTACATCTTGACAATCGTCGTCAATTTGTGGATAGGTCAGTATCAGCTCCACTTTTCTAATCGTATTACCTGCTTCCTTGTCATACATTACCGGCATATCGAATTGTATTTCCTCCGGGTCGTTGGTATTACCACTAGCTATTTCCCAATCACTATCCGACCAGTG
>DAUW01000061.1:7757-11405 GCA_002505355.1 Euryarchaeota archaeon UBA229
TGATATTCTCCAGGTGCGACATCTTTCCATTCAACTGATTCCCCGGTCAAATCTGCATCGTTTTCGGTATTACCATCACCGTCGGAATCAACCATGAGGTCAAGGTCCCAGTTGTAGTCAGTGATGTACTGGTCTTCGCCACCCGCATCGCTATCATACGCATCTAGCATCACGCTTCTAGTGTCCTGAATCTCTCGGTCCGACCCGGGGTCTTTGTCCATGGCACAAATCCACAATATGATATCTCGAGTATTGTCAATTTCTTCGAAGGTGCAGTCCTCTTCATCGGTGTATTGCGTTATTTCGGCAGTAGGCGAGCCGACAGGAGCCTCTGAAACGGTGATGTCTTTGGTTTGTGAACTGCTCTTGCTGCCTGAAACTACAGTCAATGTAACACTGTAAGTCCCCTCCAATTCCCAGCTACAAGACACTACTTGCCCAGTTTTGTCGGTTGCGTCGTCACCGTCGCAATCCCAGCTGTAGGTTAGCGAACCATCTTGAGGTAACGAACTAGATGCATCTAGTTGAACGCTGTCCCCAGTTCTAATGTCGTTCTTGGGCGAGTAATCAAAAACCGCAGTCACCTTGACTTCAGTCTCACCGTCATCGGTAAAAATACAGCCCGAGAGGCTGGCACAGAGCATCAAAAGCACAATTGCTAGGGGTTGAAATGTGGCCTTCATCAATAGACCTGTGAGGTTTATCCATCAAAAGTGCTTCCACAAATTGCGCTCATTAAAAGGAAAATAGTGAACTCTGTTTGTTGCCTGCCATCAATTCTTTGGCATTCCAACCAAATGCCTCAGTAATTCTGCCCAATGCAGCGGCTAAGCGTTCTGCGTAGAATTTGCCATCATATTCGGAAATCCCGCCGTCCTCCTCCGATTCAAGCCACGGCTTGACCGCCATTGGTGAACGAGAGGCATCGGTGACCACGTATGACACCTTCATACCCGAGGTAAAGCCAAGCCCGAGAGCTATTCTGGCTTTTGCTACCCGTACCTGAGCCATACTGTCAGGGTTAGCATAGGCCTTTGAGAAATCAACACTGCCGTCCTTTTTCACCGTCCCCTTGCAAGACTTGGCAAGGATTAGTTCTGTAGGATCAACCGTGTTGCTTCGCAACGCTTTGACTCGCTCTAGAGCGCATTTGACCAATTCGGTCTCCTGGTCCGCCAAAGCGAAGGTAAACAATTCTTTCATGGTCTTTGTGAGGTAAGCGAATGAATCGGTTCTCTGGGTCTCATAACCACGTATTAGCATCTCATCACTAGGATAGACAACTTGGCCTACATACCGCTTTTTGGCCCCGTGCGAGAAAAATACTGAGAGGCCTTTTTCGTATTCTAATACGGCTGAATCTTTACTATAGCGTTCGGCTATCTCCAATCCAAAATCAATCATGCTTTGCTTGGCAACGTGCCACGCTTCAACCTTGGCTAGGGCTGTCTTATTCCCTGCATCAGCAGCCTCTTGTTCATCCGGTCTAATGGTTGATGGTGAGCCTTCTGGAACTGGTGAACGAACGAATATCGAATCGGTATCAGAGTAGACAACGTGATGACCTTCAGCGCCTAATTGAGCGATGATGTCTTTGATATTGAAACGTGCCCAAGCGGTAATTGACGAGCCCAGATCACGATGGGTAAAACGATAGAAGCCACTAGCAAAAACGCCGTAGAAAGTGTTCATCAGAATCTTGACCGCGTACTGCATAGAATCGTGGAACATGATTCCGGCCGAATCCTCACTCTGCTTGGCTTCTTTGAGCGCCGCTTTGTGAACATCACGCTGCGCCATCAAATTCTCTAACAGGGTTGGCACCAAGCCTTTGCGAACGCTTTGGTGACGGAATCGAGCTCCTGTGGGAGCGACGTGAACCGGCTCATCCTCCGCCGGTTGGTCAGATTGAATCGGGTCGATTCTGGTGGTGTAACAGACGTTGCTACCAATCATTATCGAGGGATACATACTCTTGAAATCGAGTACTGCAATCCACGGATGAAGCCCAGCATCGACATCGTGAACATAGCCACCGGTGATTTGGCCTTCTTTGGGCTCGGCTGAACCGGTCAGGGGGACTGCAACATTTTCTCGGTCAGCGAGTCTAATAATCAGCGAATCGACCAACTGACTAGAACTGCCATTGGCTGCAGTATCAAAATTGACTTTAGCGACTGCTGCTGTTGCTTCCTTACGACGAATTGCTTGTAATTCTTCTAGGATGTCAAGGGGTAGTTCGGCATCTCGGATACAGTATTCCATTACCACATCTGGGCGAGCTGCCCACTCTTCGTCCATCTTCGAGGCATCAACGTCCATTTTGTGGCGCTCCTCATCATCTGGAAACAGCAACTTGGCAACGTATGATAGCGTTTCTCGCTGCGGTCTAATGGTCATACGAGTTTGCCACCAAGCATCAACTACGCTTCGACCAGCTAGATTCCAGGCTCGGTTGCTTTGACGACGAGGTAGCAATCCGGTTCGAGTTCGCTTGAGTTCTTGTTCCGATTGCTCAACCCTACCCCAGCCAAATAGTGCTGCCTTGCGACGCCAGCCGCCTCTTTTACTGAGTTCATCTGCCCTATCTCGAAGCCTCGGTAAATCGAAATTATCGATGTTGTAGCCAGTGATGATGTCAGGGTCTTGCGAGCGAACGATTAGTGTCAGTTGCTCCAAAATATGGCCTTCTTCGCCTTCCAGTGCATACTTCTGTCGGATGCCTGTACCCATATCCTCAATCCATCCAGCCGCACACAAGACCGATTCATCTTTGATGCTGGTTTCTAAATCGAAAGAGAACACCTTAAAGGGTACCTGAAAGGCATCAGTATCAGACAAATCGTCGATGGTGCAGGCTACCGTAATGTCAACACTGTAGCGTCCAGCACCACCAGCGGCCCGCACTTTGGTAGTTTGCTGCATGTCATTATTGGATGCATCAATGGTATCGATTATCTCACCCTTAGCGTGGATATGCATACTCAAATCCAAATCCAAGAATAGCCGATTGAGAAATGGGATATCGCCAGAGTAAACACCCCAGCCCTGCTTTTCTAGCGACTTACGCAGGTTTGGCACGACGTATGGTTGCCTGGTAGTGACTCGCCAAATTGGTCGCATGCCGAGATCAGTGAGTTTCATGGTTGGCCCATCGATTTTGACAACATCCTCTTTGTCGGCAATTACTTTGACTCGTGCTTTCAGTTGTTCGGGGATTTCTTGACCGGCTTGCCAAGCGGAAAGAGGAGTGATTTCGAAACTGGGTTGTAAGCCTTTGATGAGCAGGCAAATCGAGCGACCGTCTTCACAGCGACCAAATACTTCGAGGATGGTTTGGTGGTCTTTACCATTGTTGGAAGCATCGAGAGAGTGGTAACGCCCACTGATTATCCCGAGTCTACCGTCGAACTGCATGGCTCTGCCCAAACACAACAGGGCACAACCCTGTTATTGCCCTTCGTATTATATCACGAGGTGATTTACTGAACGGTAACTGAACCAGTCATGTTGGGGTGAGGAGCGCAGTAATAGTTGAAAGTTCCAGCACTGGTGAAGGTAAAACTGAACGTATCGCCGTTGCTTATGCTGCCCGAATCGAAGGTTCCATCATTGCTGGTTACCGTGTGTGATGCAGAATCATAGTTG
>DAUW01000001.1 GCA_002505355.1 Euryarchaeota archaeon UBA229
TTGACGAGATAACATTTCCATCAAATTTCATAAATGGTAATTCAATTGGTACGGAACCATTGGCTAGGATAACATTTTCGCCTTCAATAATTATCGCATCCTTCCCTTTGCCCACTTTGACAGTTTTGGCATCTTGGAATTCAGCCCAACCATTGACTAACTCAACGTCAGCAGATTTCAATAAGTGCTCAACACCCTTGTTTAATTTGTCAACTATTCCATCTTTCCAGCCAACCATGCCTGACATGCTCAGTTCTGCAGCACTGGGTATTGAAATTCCCATGTGACCGTCTTTGGCCGCATGTTTTGCAAGGTCATGAAATCTATGTGCTGCATGAATCAGCGCTTTGCTCGGAATACATCCCCGAATTAAGCACGTTCCTCCTGCCCTTTCCCCCTCAACGATTATCGTTTTCAAACCTAATTGGCCAGCTCTAATAGCGGCAACATAACCGCCTGGTCCGGCACCAATAACCAATACTTGACACTTTTTTGTCTGCATAATAATACCTCACATGAATATGGTTGCAGGATTCTCTAGCAGGGTTTTGACTTTCTGCACTAATGTTGCACCGTCATGCCCGTCAACAACGCGATGGTCCCATGAGGATGACAAATTCATCATTCTTCGCACAACAATCTGACCATCTCTAACAACGGCTCGCTCTTTTGCATTGTGGACACCTAAGATACCGACTTCTGGTTTATTGATGATTGGTGTTGCACCTAATCCACCGAGTCTCCCAAGACTGGTGATGGTGAATGTTGATCCACTAAGTTCCTCAGCGCTGGCTTTACCTTCTCGAGTTGCCGATGTTACTCTTACCATTTCAACCGCAGATTGCCAGATATCTAGTGCTTCGACATGCTTGACCACTGGGACATAGAGACCTCTGTCGGTTTGAGTTGCTATACCCAAATGAATTGCTTGATGACGGGTGACAACATTTGCCTCATCATCAAATAGTGCATTACACTCTGGGCTTTCTCTCAAGGCTTTGACCAATGCTTGCATGATAAATGGTAGATAGGTCAGTTTGGGTGCGCCCTCGGGTCTTGTTGAGTTTAGATGCTGTCGCAACTCCTCGAGTGCGGTAATATCAACTTCTTCAAAGTACGAAAAATGCGCTATTGTGCTGTATGAGGCCATCATACTGTCGGCAATTTTTCGACGCAGACCGATAACCTTGATTGCTTCTGTACCGGTTAGTTTTGTTTTCGCAGTGGCGCCGACTGGAGCGAAAGAGGTTGCTCCAGCAGCTCCGCCGGCGATGTGACGATCCAAATCAGCGTGGCTGATTCTTCCACCCGGTCCAGATCCTGCAACCAATTGCAAGTCAATATTTGCTTCCCTAGCTCTTTGTCGTACAGCAGGGCTAGCTAGTGCTTTGGTTCCCGCAGCTCTTGCTACAGGGGCGGCTGGGGCAGCCGCTTCTACTACCGGTTCTGGAACTGGCTGTGGTTTGGTTTCTACTGGTTCAGGTTTTGGCTCCGGTTCGGGAGAAGGAGCCTCTACAGTTGTTGCCTCGCTAGTTGAATCTGAGTTTCCTGCCCCGTCGACTTCAAACTCTATACATACCTCACCGACCGGGAGTATATCGCCAGGTTCGCCAATGATTTTCGAAACCTTGCCGTCCACTGGTGAGGGTATTTCTACCGTTGCTTTATCGGTCATTACTGAGAGAATTGGGTCATCTTCTTTGACGATATCACCCATTGATACCATCCACTCGACAACTTCTCCTTCTACAACTCCTTCTCCGATATCGGGCAGTTTAAACGCATATATTCCCATGTTCATTCCTCTTGTGTTTTTCTTATTGCGTCAGCAATCCTCTGTGGGCTAGGCAAGTAATCCCACTCTGTAGTGTGCGGGAACGGTGTGTCCCACCCGGTGACTCGAATAATTGGTGACTCAAGGTGGTAGAAACACCTCTCTTGTATTGACGCGCTCATTTCAGCACCAAATCCACTGGTTTTGGGCGCTTCATGAACAATCACACATCGGCCAGTTTTCTTGATTGAATTGACCACTGCATCTCTATCCCACGGCACTAAAGTTTGTAAGTCGATTAAATCACATTCGATGCCAGAATCCTTGATTGCTTGTTCAGCAACATGAACCATTGCGCCCCAAGATATTACAGTGCAAGCATTGCCTTCCATTACCATTCTTGCTTCTTCCAACGGGATGGAGAAGTAGTCTTCCGGGACCTCACCGTCTGGATGGCTGTTCCAGGTTGGAACTTTGTGTGGGTCGCCATAAAATGGGCCACGATAGCATCGTTTTGGCTCAAAAAATATGACAGGGTCATTTGACTCAATTGCTGAGGTAAGCAGTCCCTTTGCATTATATGGCGTAGAACAATAAACAACCTTCAAACCAGGAGTATGAGTAAACTGTGCTTCCGGTGATTGTGAGTGATGATGACCACCTTTTATGCCACCTCCTGCAGGAGTTCTAAACGTTACCGGGGTTGAGAATTCTCCCCCTGACCGATGCCTTAGTTTGGCGATTTCATTGACTATCTGATCGTATGCCGGGAAGATATAATCAGCAAATTGTATTTCAGCAACCGGTCTTAATCCGTTCAAACCCATGCCCATGGCTATTGCAGCGATACCACCTTCTGCCAGCGGGGAATCAAACACGCGATGCGCACCATACTTTTCCTGCAGTCCAGCAGTCACTCTAAAAACGCCACCAAAGTAACCTACATCCTCACCAAAAATCACAACGTTTTCATCTTTTTCTAGTTGATGCTCTAGAGCGGAGTTAAGGGCTGCTATCATATTCATCTTAGCCATGATATCACCTACTTTCCTAATTCCTCTCGTTGCTCTTGAACATGCCATGGCACAGTTTCGTAAACTTCCGTGAATATTGTTGACGCAGGTGGATACGGGCCACTGGCTAAGTCGCCAAATTCGCAAGCAGCCTTGTAAGCAGCCATGACCTCGTCATCGATTTTTTTGCTCAATTTTTCATGACGTTT
>DAUW01000044.1 GCA_002505355.1 Euryarchaeota archaeon UBA229
TTTGAGCGTCGATGAGCCATGCGTTGTCATTACCGATGCAATGCCAGCAGAGGATGCAAGCCAGCTAGAAATGGACGCATATTACGCATCTATCAGTGAACAGCAGGAATCAGTTAGATGTGCATATATTGAGCCAAACGGCGTCTACATGATGCCGCAAATGGCTCCATACCAGACGATTGAAATGATTGCGGTGGTCAAGATATCTACCACTGCTAAACTTGATACGCGTAATGTTGGACTAAAGGTAGTGTCTAGTGCTGGTGATATGACCGAGGGCGGAGACTTTGATTCGTCACCATCGTGGCAGGGAGAAAACCTCGATAGCAACGAGTTCATTGTAACACTAAGCCTAAAGGCGCCGGACCTCGTTATCAAGGAAATCATCGTGTCTCAATATAGTGCAGAAATAGACTCGACGATTCCAATTGGAATCACGTTGCAAAATGTGGGTAATACTCACGCAACAGACATCGAAATTGTCCTGTGTCAATACGACGATGTGAACAGCCAATCGATCATCAAGGATATCAAGCGCAACGGTTGCGAGGAAGATAGCATAGTCATGCGCCAAGTTGTCGGGGCTTTACTTGCACCTGATGCAACGGAGGATGCACAGGAGATTGAAATTTATCTGCTCTACCCAGTAGTCGCTGGTAGTAAGGGAGTGTATGTTGTAGTTGACCCAATGAATGAAATTGTCGAGGGTAGTGAAACAAATAACATCATGGCGGTATCAGAGCCTCTTGAATCACCGAGCCCATTCTTCGATGTAGCAGGTCAAATAGTAGGCAAGACCGCATTACCATTCGTGGTGATATTGCTTACCTTGTCACTACTTGGTGTAGTTTACTTTGTCGGTAAGGCTAGAAGAGAGGAAGTCAAGAAGCGCATTGCTGAACAGTCTTCGCTAATATCAGTTCTCGATTCAGAAGATTGAGATTATCCAGGCTATTTTTTGTAGTCGCCTAGCCACCAGTATAGGTCGGAATTTTCCGGTGTGACGATTACGTGGCCCGCACGTTGCGATATTTGCCGCTGTAATTTTGCTCTTACTTCATCGAGTAGTTCGGAGACCTGTCGCTGACCGAGTTGCAACTCTTTGCTGAGTAAATCGAGATCAAGACGCTTTTCAGGTGCTTCGATAATCGAGTGTATCATCGCTCTTTCCTCATACTGCTGGAAATCTGAATCTACTCCCTGAGATATTCGATTACGTATGTGTTGATGCAGGGCTATCAATGCGTCTCTTTCGTTGTCAAGCCTCTCAATAACTTGGTTTAATTCAGCAAGATGGCCAACACCCTCGCTGACCGAGATACGCTTTCTACCACTAACCAATTCAGCGACGCTGTGTGTATCTTTTGGTAATTTACTAGATAGCCTCATTGGCCCTCCAGAAGGCAATTTACGTTGTTCACAATTGAATAGGTCTGGTCCTAAATCGATTCTAATTGAGAGCGCTTCTTGCACGGTGTAGATGGTTCTTGGTGGTCCGCCTTTTTCACTTGGGACCTGCAATTTGGTAACGAAATTCCCTTGTTCTAATTCTTTTAGATGTTTTTTGATAGCTTGTTGGCTCACGCCAATTAATTCTGCTAACTGCATCGGGTAATGGGGCTCTCTAACCAATCTCTCCAGAATTTGTCTTCTAACTTTATTCTGTAGCAAGCGCAGGGCATAATCAATATCTGCCATATTGCATAACCTAAGGTTCACTAATTGATGAACCTTTTCAAAATCAGTTTTTTACGGTTCTATACCAGAATACTGCACCGGTAGCCGCCAGACTTAGACCGACAAAAAGTAAGGAAATTGCTAATGTTGATTTCAACGATGCTTCATAATTCCAATCAACGTCAAATTGTTGCAAGGTTTGAGAATCATCACCTCCGGCAACAAATCGATATTCACCGGGAACTGGTTGCCAAGTAATTTTGCCGTTGGAGTTCGGGCCCCCAGCAATCATGTTCACTGACTCCTTCTGACACTCGTAATAATCTCCTTTCAGTTCACATTTGTCGGCTTCACTCGCTTCAGCGATTCCAATCCACACTCCTGATTTAGTCCATGAAATGTCAACATCTACATTGGCTGCTATGGCCTCAGCAGGTATTTCTAGAACCTCTCCGGACATACCCCAATAACATGTTACTTCATCTTCACCAACAAATGGTACGCCATCCTCAACAGTACACGGGGGCAGCATTGCTTCAACCGTATCCGCCTCATTCAATTGCTGAGTAATACCGAGTGAAGAGAATAGCACTAGCAGCGCCCCTAGAATGGTTATTGCAATAGCAACGAATTTTCTCATGCTACCACCTAATTTTCGTCCCAGTCTTTCCAAGCATTTGGTTTGCTATCCGACTTTTTCACTACCGGCTTTTGCGCCTTGTTGGCAGATTGAGATTCAGTCTGCTCATTTGTTGGTGCTGAGTAGGCCCCTCCCTCATCCCACGATGCGATTTCTTTGGTATTGGTTGCTTTGGGTTTGGCCTCTGGTTGGCGAATTTTATTGTAATCTGCAAACGGATCGGCAACTCTATTCTGTGCTTCATGGACATCACCTTTCATCAAGGCAAAGACTTGATCCGTAGTTAGTAGAGCGCCTTTTTGCACATCTTCACTACCATCGACAAATTCTTGTGATTCAGTAATGCCTGTATCGGCAAATGGGTTGTCAACTTTTTCAGCTTGCTGCTGCTGCAAATTTGCGATGTTCTCTGGTGTCAAGTCAGTAACTGGCATCATTTGACCGTCCGCCCCTACCATCATCACTTTGGGTCCAGTACCATCTTTGTTGGTGAGGTATAGTATGCCAGCAAGAGGTAAAATAAGGATTCCAATACAACACGCCGCACCGCCAAACACTAGCGCTGGTTGCTCAAGGAGTTTCCATTGAGCACTTGTTGCATCAACTAACCAAAGGGTTGAGTTTTCGCAATCTGATTCACATTCAACTTCTAAGACATACTCGCCTGCTTCGGTAATATCCCACTCTTTCATGATGGTAAAACTGCTTCCGTCAGAGTCCATCGGCGTCCAGTCTGTTTTGCATTTGGTTGATTCAAGCGCATCACCGGCGACATTTGAACCACTCATTTTTAGTAAACTAACATTTGAAATGTCGCTAGAGATAACTACTGCCGAGTAACAACTCGCACTCAAGTCGACGGTTTCTGCACCGCTTCCAGTGATTGCCGCTTCGTTGATTTTCTTAGGACTTGATGCTTCGTCAATTTGCTCCATATTGGCAAATATAGCACCAGCGCCAAGCACCAGAAAAACCAACCCAGCAACAGCAATACGCACTGCCCAAGGGTTGGCTTTAGTTTGCGCCATGTCTAATCCTCGGCTGAAGTCCCCCATCAATGCTTGTACGGTCATGCGAGGCCTAATTCGGCTAATTTTTCCGGCAAATATGTGTCAGTAACGAAATCAAGACCATACTTTGCTAGTGATTGCTGTTCAGCTTTTTTGCCTAATTCAAGCATCATATTGATTTGATCTTGCCACCATGAATCAGCAAATCGAGGATCCGATAATTCAGCATTTAGAGCCTCTACATCTTTCTTTGATAGATCGTCGCTAGGTAGGTCATAAGCAACAATATCATCAGATGTGATGCCTAGATATGTAGCACTTGGTGTTGCCAGGTATTCCGAGATATGCGCAGTCTTAATTGCACCGTAAGCAATCGAGGCAAATATTCTGAATGACCATGGATCACCGTCTAGAAATACTACAACAGGCAAATCCCACTCTTCACTCATACGCTTGATGATTCGTCTTGTTGATCTAGCGGGCTGTCCTTTAAGATGTAACAAACCACACTTGTAATCTTCGTCAAAACCATTTTCAACCAACCTGTCAAACATGCCACCTGTTTCGATGGCCATGATAAAATTGATATCGTGTTCGAGGAACTCAATTTTTTCTGTTTCGACATTATATGGCACGCCATATCCAGAATCTCCTACATCATCGCGTGCATTTATCCTCATCCACTCTCCCCGGCGATTCCTTTCTTGTAAGGTAAGGTTACCAATAATCCTTGCACCATCCTCCTCTGGTCTTAGTTTGAAATCTTCCCGCAAACACTTAGTAACTATTTCTAAGTCTTCAGCAAGATTGTTTGATTCATTCTGACTACCGAATTTACCAAGGCCCCAACTCTCTGAAATATAGTACATTTCTCTCAAAGTTGATGACTTTCCAGAGTCAATCATGTCTTCAATGAATTCAATTATGTGTAATGCTCTAAGCAACTGCTTCGCTGAGCCTAGACTAGTGGCATCTCTGACAGATTTATTCTTGCCGTATTTGTAGACTCCGAGTTTTCTATCAAACCCAATATTGTTCTTAGTTCTAACAGGCAGAGTCATCGTGGGAGGTTCTCCCTTGACAATTTTATCGTACATTTCTGCAACTACCGATTGCATAGCAGATTTAGTCTCACCTGCAGTCATTCTAATCGTCATCATTGGTCACCTCCAAATAGTGTGGATTGTCCTGAAGGAGGTTTGATTGATGGCTCTATTACCGCCGCCACAGTTTCAATAATAGGGGTCTCAGGTGGGTTTTCCTCCGGTTGGCTGGCTGTTGAGTTTAGCTCCAGCATAATTTTCTCTTGATTGCGGATTTCCTCAAGGTATTTTTCATCCATCTTCATCGCGCCAATAATTTCTTGACTCCCACGATAGAAGACATCGGTTTCTGTCCAGTCACCTTTTTCTAAGCCTTCTAGACTGTAGGCAATAGTCATATTTTCACCTGGTTGTAGAGTGTCTAGCTTCCAAGCCCAAACGCCGGTTGCTTCCTTTCTGCCGCCGTGCTCATTATTGGTCATCAAACCTCCTGATTTTTCAGGCCAAGTTGCAAGAATTGTGTAGGCCCTCGCCCTTGCAGTGTAATTGTATATCTTGATTGACACATCAACAGATTTGGTTGACTTATTCCATTCATTATTGGTTTCGCAGATAACTGCAGACATTATTTTCGTGATTGAGCCTGCAAGGTTGGGTATGGGTCTGTCGAGTATCTGAGCAGATTTAGCCGCAATAGCGGGAAGGATATCGTTGATTAATTCGAATTTCTCTTTTGTTTTGGCCATTTTCTTTTTCTTTTCCAAATGCTTCCTCAGACCTCGGCCCATCTCGAGCATCGCTTTTCTTACTTCTTCCATGACCTCCCCATTATCAGCTAGTGCTTCCTTAGCCTCTGAAGTAAACTGAACATTGGTACTTGCGAGATGTACAAGAATTGCCGCAGGACCCTTTGGGACCCCTTTCCCACCGGCCTGATCTAGACCATATTGCCGCCAATCGACGGATTCTATGGCTTTTGTTAGTAAACAACCTCCTTGCTGATACATGAGGGGGACTCGGTTAGCAAATCGGAGGACTTCTACTGGTTTGTCAGCAGCCATGTCGCCACCAAAAATCAATCCAACCTCGACTTGATATGGATTGCCTTGTGAAACATTTGGTGCTCTGGTCATTGTTGTAGCGTACCTAGAGTCAATAGTCTTTGAAAGTCCTTTTTTGATGAGCATTTCTTCTATTGGAGAGAGACAGTTGGTGGGTGGGTTCAGTAGCTTTACCGGTTTTCCATTGAACATTCTTTCGCCTTGGAAGGCCTCAAGCAGTGCCCTTATTTGCTCCGGTGAGGTTTGTTTTGGTTTGATTTTGATATCCAACTCAGCGGCAGAGCACAACTCTTTGGCCGCTCTAGTAGAGACTCCTGAGAAGTTAGTCCTAAGGAAAACAGATAGTCGAGAATCGGATGATTCTGTTAGCATCCGCTGTAATTGACCTAACTCAATACCATGCGGGTGGGGTTTTATCGACTCAACTTTTCCTGGCAGTCTCTCTGTAACTCGCGGCCAATGATGAATTTCTCCATCTGGGTCGGTAAAGGTAATCTCGGCATGGGGGTTGACGATACTTGTCATTCGCAAATACTGCCAAACACTTTGACGACCTTTCTGATATTTCGCCTTCATTCTAGTGGTGACCTCCAAGCCGTGTTTTTTCATTTCCCCATCCTCGTGGAGCCAAATTTCCCGTCCTGCATTGCTTTTTGTCGCTTTATTTTTCCTCGTGTCCAAACCAATATCAACGACTGCTGCAGTGGATTCGGTAGCAATTTTTGACTTGACATGAGTTGGTTTACCCGTAGTCAACTGGCTGTACATTACGACACCGGTTATTCCGATACCTTGTTGGCCACGAGATTGTCTAATAGCGTGAAATCTTGAACCGAATAATAACTGACCAAACACCTTCTCGATACTTTTTTGTGGAATTCCCGGACCATTGTCCTCAACGACTAGTTCTATGATATCCTTCTTGGTGTCAATTTTCGAGACACTTACCTTGATCGTGGGAAGTATCCGCGCCTCCTCACAAGCGTCCAAGGCATTGTCGACCGCCTCTTTCACCGCAGTAATCAATGATCGAACTGGAGAATCAAAGCCAAGAAAGTGCTTATTTTTTTCAAAGAATTCAGAAATTGCTACTTGTTTTTGATTCGATGCTAGTTTCTGCGCTATACCTGACATATCTGTCACTCCGTCTCTGGTCCTCCTCGATCCGAATGACCTCGGGCCAGCAACATTGTATCTCGATTAACGACGGTTCATAATAACTAACATAGAAACTAGTTCGCAGAAGGACTTTTTTCTATGCGATTGGCGTATCGATAGAGAGTTTTATCACAGCATTATTCAAATAAACTGCTTTGCCAAGAAGATATTTTACCAGTGAATGCTGATGCAGCTACAGTTAGTGGGCTAGCGAGGTATAGTTTACCCGGTCCTGAGCGTCCCTGGAAATTACGATTTATCGCTGACACAGTGACTTGCTCTTCAGTAATCGATACCCCAGGTCCCGCACCGATGCAGGCACCACAACCCGGATCGATGAGTTTGACACCAACTTTGGCAAACAGGTCGTGCCAACCGTTTCGAACCGCTAAATCCTTAACAATTCCAGAGCCATATTGAATGTAAAATTCAACTCCATCGGCAACGACTAGCCCTGCATCATCTGCTGCTTGACAAACTTGGGCATAATACGCAATATCATCTTCCTTACCTGCAGTGCAGGAACCACCATAGGCGATATCTATTGTGACATCCCCGATTTCAACAATAAGTGCTCCATTGGTCGGGTCGCTGGGAATCCCCTGATCAGGATTTCCGGGATGAGCGACCATTGGCTCTATTGCTGATAGATCGATTACGTGCACTCCTCCGTGATAATGCGCATCAGAATCAGGCGTTACAGCGCCTCGTCTCATTGCCTCAATTGATAGATGCGGCATGGTATTTTTCATCCATGCGTATAATTTTTCGTCCGGCTCACAAATACCGGTCCTGGCAGAGCACTCTGTCGCCATATTACACAGAGTTGCCCGTTCATCAATTGACAGGCTAGTTAATCCCGCCCCGCCAAATTCCATTGACCGATTTAGCGTCAGTTCTTTGCGGGCGTGGTCAGCCAAAATATACAGAATCACATCCTTTGCCGTACAACCATGATTAAGTTCACCAATCAATTCAAAACGGATAGATTCTGGTACTTTCACAAAGGTAAAGCCCGCACTGATCAGATTAGAATATTCAGTCGCACCAACCCCCCATGTTAGTGCATTAGAGGCGCCGCCCATGCATGTGTGAGAATCTGTTGCCTGCACAAAGTCGCCAACTTCAATGAATTCTTCACGGGCCACCTGGTGACAAATCCCCGGTGAAACACCGTCTACTGCGGAATAGTCTCTTACCTTGGTATGCGATTGAAATGCATTTTGTAAATCACGTAAGGTTTGTACTTTGTGCATGAAGGGAACAAACTTAGGGTTGTGATGAGCGTAAAGTAAATGATCTTCAAAAACTGCAAATTTGCTGGGATTGGGCAATTGATAATTCTCTCCATACTCTTCAGTTAAGAATGTGTGAACTTGAGCAGTGGTAAATTCATGCGAATATCCTCCCTGAACTTGAGCAATAACCGGGTCGTCCGGCTTAACGCATTGGCCAACTTTTTGCCCGACCAAATTTCTTGCGATAATTTTCTCAGCCATGGTCATTGGCTGTTTCGATGTGTCAATTTCAGGTAGTGCGATCTCGCCAGCATTGAGTGCTTTAGCAAACGGGAACAGGCCTCCGCGTTCAATGATGATTTTTGTAACCTCATCATATTTCTTGGTAAATTCTGAAAGTGGAATCGCCTCGCCGTTTTGTAGCTGTTCAAGCATTGAATAGTCACCCATTAGCTGACCAAGGTTGATATTATTCCTTTCATGAATTGGCGCAAACGATGCCGCAATTACGATTCTAATTCCTGCCCATCTTTCGCATTGTGCTGCAGTTTCTCTACTTGAGCCAGTGCCTTTTCGCTGGCCGGAAACAATCACCTCGAAGTCCCCATTGATTAGCGCATTCTCATTGAATACTCGCAAGCCATTATGCTTCAGTCCAGCATAGGCATTTTTTGCTATTTCTGCCGGTTCGTGGTCAAAGCAGACCCAGGCAGGGGTCATGACATCGGTGTTGATGTCGTCGAGTAAGTCCTCAGGCCGAACATCTTTCATTTTGAGGTTGAGGCCGTCATATAATTGCTGCTTTATCAAATCAAGATTTTTGGTCAAGAATAAAACTCGCTTCCCTGGGGTCAGGCGGATTTCTGTTTCCCCGGTCTCGACACCCATTGCAATCAAATTGGGCAGGATTCCTTTGTGTATAACCATTGACCTAGTTTAGTCACAAACTATATCATGGATGCAATATTTTTGTTGTAGATAACACCAGTTCTCACAATCCAATTTGGTTATCGATTGGCATAAGTTTCATATAACCTAGCGCAAGGGATTATTACTGTTACCCTAATTTATTAGGGGGGGAATGACAAATGGATGAACAACAAGTAGAAGATATTGTAAAATGTAGTGATTGTGGAAGTAGAAACTTGACTCGAGACGAGACTCGAGGCGAAGTGGTTTGTGATGACTGCGGTCTCGTGTTAGAAGACAACGTTATCGACCAAGGAGCGGAGTGGCGCGTATTTTCTCCAGAACAGGGAGACCAAAGAGCGAGAACAGGGGCTCCAATGACGGTAATGCTTCACGATAAAGGCCTTTCAACAGATATTGACTGGCAGAACAAGGATTACAGTGGAAAAACCATTAATTCACGCTATCGTTCTCAGTTCTACAGAATGAGGAAATGGCAGAAGCGAAGCCGTGTATCCAACGCAACTGAACGCAACCTCGCAATGGCACTAGCAGAACTTGACAGAATGGCTAGCCGCCTAGAGTTACCGAAATCAGTGCGTGAGGCAGCTGCTGTCAATTACAAAAAAGCAGTCGATAAAAGACTGATTAGAGGGCGCTCAATTGAAGGAGTTGCTGCAGCATCATTGTATGCTGCGTGCCGACAGTGTGGCGTCCCTAGAACCCTTGACGAGATTGGTCAAGCATCTCGAACTGGAAGAAAAGAAATTGGTCGAACCTACCGATTCATGGTGCGAGAACTAAAGATGAAGATTATGCCAACTGGGCCTGAGGATTATATTTCTAGGTTCTGCTCTGGTCTTGGTCTTGACGCAGAGGTTGAAGCAAAAGCCTACGAACTGATCAAGGCAGCACAAGAGAAAGAACTCACCAGTGGCCGTGGTCCTACCGGAATAGCCGCGTCAATCATCTACATCGCCTCCGTTCTATGTGGTAAAAGAAGAACTCAAAGAGAAGTTGCGGAAGTAGCTGGAGTTACGGAAGTTACCATTAGAAACAGATACAAGGAATTGATTCAAAACCTCAATATCGAACTTGATATTTAATGCAAAAACTTTGGTTGGTCGCAATGAACAAAAGCCGATCTGAGATTTCTCAGGTTGTTTTTGAAAAAGCAGCAACTATGCTGGTAGAGGCCCTTGAACGGGGGACATCTAGTTGGCCTTTACCACAACCCCCAATAAAAGATGAAGATTTTCCAATTATTCAACCCGTTTCTCCACAGAAACTTATCGAACAAGGTTTAGGATTGTTGAACGTCGATCGAGGCATGTTTGAGTACAAACTCAACAACGTTGTCGATTTGGTAGTACCGCATAGGATGAATCTTACTGATGATCCATATGTGGTCCACCGGAAATGGCTGCACAGACGGTCTGATATGGTTGCTGAGCGTCTAATATTTTCCATCAATAATGAATGGCTAGCAAGCGCGCTTGACCCGCATGCACCAGATACGACACGCTGGTGGTTGAGTATTGCTTTGTTAAACGGACTATCTACGGGCCCATATGGTCAACCAATTCACCAGGGTTATCACCTGCTAGAATCAATTGCTATCGGTGAACGCCCTGGGGCTTGGCACACTAGGCCCGAGGCCGGTCCTCAACATGTCGATTGGAATCCAAACGCAGTTGTGCCGAGGTTGACCGGCGTTAGTGCGCATGAATTTGGAATTGATGCTGCGAGGTGGATGCTCGAACAATTAGAGAATGGAAGTAGTGAACGACGAAGGCTACTGATTGAGTGGATTCGCCTCTTGATGGAGCGACCAGAACTAATCGACCCGCTGGGTCTATTTGACATCCTTACCCGTATGTGTGCTGACGAAGAAGAACAAGTTGCTATTCAGATTACTCGATGCCTTGCCAAGGCAACAGACCATGACAAGGCCTGTGGATATACACTTGCAAAATTATTAATGGAACGCGAAGAACTACTAGTTCGTAGAGCGATGGCCGATGTATTAACTCGGTTATTTAGGCGGTTAGAACATGATGCTTTGCCATTTTACCAGCAGCTAAAGAGCGACAAAGACCCAGATATTCTTGCGGCAATTAGCACTACAGCTTCCGATTTGAAGTATTTAGATGTAGAATTATGGGCTGATAACTTGGTTGAACTTAGCAAGCATGAGTTACCAATTGTGCGTAGAAATCTTGTCCCATCGCTCAGAGATTACTTTGAGACATTCCCCGACGATACCAGAAAATTATTACCGGTTATGTGGCAAGATGGAGATGAAGTTGTGCGAACTAGGATGCGTGAATTACTGATTAAGATGTCCGACATTTCCGCAGTTCAATTCAGTTCAAGAATAACCGACCTAAGTCAGCAAGGGTGCGATTTAGCACCATTGTGGCAGTTAATGGAAGCGCGCAGTAAAGGGGCTTCTAAACCCTGGACGGACTGGTTGTTGGGTAAAGGTGAGATGCCAGAGGTAAGTGAAAAAGTGCAGCATGTAAGCACTATGCAAGCCCCAGAATCACTACCAGAATTAACTGATGCATTAGCGACATTAGATGAAGAACTAGGATTTCTAGATTGATTACTCCTCTTCGCTCCGCTTCTTCAGTGGACCTGACACAACCAGGCCAACATACAAACCATTGAGCATAGATAGAGATGCAATCAGTAAAATGAGCATGCCAGCAGTTTCGGGCAATTTATCGGCCAATCCAGTGGTATTAATTATCGCTAATATCATCAAGCATGACAACGCGAATATAACTACCTGTTTCCAACTCCTTTCTGGCTGTTGCCACCGATTTACAGAGGGAATAATTCCTGGGCGCTGAAAAGTAAAACGAAACCAGCCAATATACAGAAAACATAAACCAGTCAAACCGATAATTCCTCTCGTGAATGATCGTGCCCCCCACGGCCCCGCAGGAGCGATATCAAACATTGTTTGAGCAACCATAACCACGCCAGCGATAGTAAACCACCGCCACTCTGGAACTGTTGCCATGTTAATCCCATGATGGGTTATCCTTGAAAGGTTGTACCCTTTGGGATTCTCGATGACAGCGGTTAATGATGCGGTAATTGTTGCGGCAGGGCTTGGTGGCCGGATGTTGCCAACCAGTGCTTACATGCCCAAGGAATCGCTTCCGCTGGTCGACATTCCAGCAATTATTCACCTTATCCGGGAAGCAATACATGCCGAAGTTAGCAGAATTCACATAATAACCTCACCAATCAAGGATTTTAGTTCATTTCTAGAGAATAAAGATGACTTTCACGCCCTTAAACCCGAAATAAGTGAAACGCTATTCTCGACCAAAGAACCGGTTGAATTCCTGATCCATACTCAACATGAGCCACTTGGTTTAGGTCACGCCATCTTACAATCGCTAAATTCTATCGATGGACCCTGTCTGATTTTGCTCGGCGACAACATCATTACTGACAATTTTTCTAGCATCAATAACTATCATGCCTCTACCGCATCAAGCAAACTGGTCTCATCTTTCCTGCGTACGGGTCTACCGTGTGCAGGAGTATACTCGGTGCCAACAAAAGCGGTGGTTAACTACGGGGTTGTCGAACTGGACGACGACAAAATTACGCATATTGTTGAAAAGCCAGATATCAATTCAGCACCATCGAATAAGGTCCTATGCGGAAGGTATGTGTTTCCAAGTAACGCGCAGGAATTACTCAGCGAGACTTACCCTGTTGAGGAATACGGAGAGCTGCAGACGATTGCACTACAAAAGCATTGGATGGATGATTGCGGCTTGTTGGCAGTTGATTTAAGCGAATATCAGTGGTATGACTCAGGCAATCCATTTGCTTGGTTACAGGCGCAGATTGATTATGGCTTGCGCAACCCCGATTATTCCAAGCAACTCAGAGAGTGGCTGAATCAGCGACTTGGCTAACGCTGACCCGGTTTCCAGAATGAGAGTGGTATAGGCAATTGATTGCTGACGCAACGGTTGGCAAGGTGATCAGCGCGCTCATTCCAACGGTGACCGCGATGAGCTCTTACATGACGCCACTCAATCTTTCTAGTCAAGCTAACCTCACGCCATAGGTTTTGCACTGAGCCTACTAACGACTTGTTGGCCTTAGCCTTCCATTCCCCGGTTGCTAAATTCCCAGCATATTGGGAATCAGTGTATATGATGGCGTCTCGTTCACCACCTTCAACTAATAACCATCTAAGTGCCATCGCAAAACCAGTCAATTCCGCGGTATTATTTGAGCCAACTTCAGCACCAAGAAAATCCTCGCTGTCTTGATTGCAGACGACGAATCCCCATAGTTCCTCTAATACTTCGCCGCTGCCCTTGCCCAGCCCATTATCACCTGTTACGATGGCTAGACCCCAGGCAGCAGGAGTTTCAGAGTTAACATTTTGATTATCTAGGCAGGAACCGTCAACGTAGAGCGCTAGATGGGCTAGGTCCGGTTTCACAAACTCACTCGCCGATTTCCGCTCGATATGCAGCGGCGTCCATTAGGCTGGAAACCTGTTCGGGGTTAGTGAGCGTCATTTTGACAATCCAGCCATCGCCATACGGGCTGGTGTTCATCAATTCAGGGGCATCTTCTAGTTCCTCGTTTACTGCCGTTATTTCACCAGCCAGGGGGGCAAAAATTGGGGACGCAGATTTTACTGATTCTACAACTGCAAATTCGCCCATGTCATCTACAGCCATGCCACTCTCGGGCAATTCTATGTAGACAATATCGGTAAGTGCATCTTGAGCATGATCAGTAATCCCTATTGTTACAGTGTCACCCTCAACTCTTAGCCATTCATGCTCTTTCGTGTAATACAAACCTTCTGGGACCTCACTCATGTTATCGCCAATTAGACTGTGGTTGTTGGAGGATTATTGAATATTCGCAACAATAATCTCATTCCTCAGAATCAATTTCCGTAGCTAGAACCTTGCTTTCTAACTCAGCCCACGCATTACCAACTCGGTTTTCATAGTTGATTTGATTCATTTCCTTATCAACTCGTAATTTTAGTTCTGCTTCGGTTTCATTTGGAAATATATTTGATAGCAGCGGGTGGTGAGATTGCAACAATTTTGCAGTCACCAAACATATCGCCCCCAGCAGGAGGAATATATGGCCAAAACCAAGGTCCATAATATCCATTCTATCCTCTATGATGGCGAAACCCGAAACAAGAATCAAGCCGAAACCAGTGCCAAGTAATACGCGATGTGCCGCCTTACTTGGCTCGTCCATAATGGTGCTAACGATACATTAGTGATGAACTAAGCGGCCATTAATAGGTCTCTCTCATCAGTTTATGAATTTTGTATGGTAGTAGTGCACGATTGACGGGCGTCACTTCCAATATTCTGCCATCATCTCTCCGTCTAATGTCTTGAAGCAGAGGATGCCGACTTTTCTTGTGAAGGGTCAATAATGTCGGTTTGTCGACTTCCAATGCACCGCGGACACAATTGACAAACATCTCGCTTTCGACAGTAAACTTTCCGATTTCATCAATAACTAGAACCTCGCTTTCGGTTTTAGCATATTCGATGGCTGGAATCGCCACTCTTTCAAGAGCTTCTAAATCAAGACCGTAACCCAAAACACGCAGTCTAGAATCAAAATCTTTGTGAGCAACAACACCTTCATCGCCGGTGATAATATCGATTACTTTGTAACCCAAACGCTCACCATTCTCAATAATTGGCTCGGTTCGCATTCCAGCGATAATTGGCTTGCCGGTTGGATTGCCGCGTAAATTAATTTCTTGGGTTCGCTCATCGGTTAACATCTTCAAGACTTTTTCCATAACTGCTGATTTACCGCTTCTCGGCAAACCGGTTATTCCTATCTTTGGATGTATTCCCATCTTCATCACCAAGGCTTGATTAGCAACCAGTCACTTATCAGTAATAAAGAATCGTCTTACCCTAGGATGTTACCTACGATTTGATATAAAGTAAAAAAACCGTCAAAAACGCCTAAAAGGCTAATAAAATTACCACAAAAGGGAAAAATTTCAATTTAG
>DAUW01000097.1:0-25239 GCA_002505355.1 Euryarchaeota archaeon UBA229
ACGCCGCTACCGAAATCACTTGTCCATCCAAAACCTTGTTCTTCCAATCCAGCACCCTCTGGCTCCGGGCCTTTGTGATCTTCAGGGCCAGCACCGTGAGCCTTTCCAAAAGTATGCCCACCTGCTGTTAGTGCAACAGTTTCTTCATCATTCATTGCCATTCTGGCAAACGTTTCTCTGATATCTTGTGCACTAAGTAGTGGATCGGGATTGGCGTTGGGCCCCTGTGGGTTGACGTATATGAGCCCCATTTGTACCGCAGCCAGTGGATTTTGCAGGTCTTGTCGAGTGTCTCCATACCTGTTGTCACCCAACCACTCATCTTCTGCACCCCAGTAGATATCGTCTTCAGGGTGCCATATATCTGGTCTGCCACCACCAAATCCAAAGACTGGACCACCCATTGATTCAATAGCGATGTTACCAGTTAAAATTAACAAGTCTGCCCAGCTAATTGCGTTACCATACTTTTTCTTTATTGGCCAAAGCAATCTCCTAGCTTTGTCAAGATTGCCATTGTCAGGCCAACTATTTAGTGGCGCAAACCGTTGAGCACCAGTGCCGCCACCACCGCGACCGTCTCCGGTTCTGTAGGTTCCAGCGGCGTGCCAAGTCATTCTTATGAAAAAACCACCGTAGTGACCATAGTCAGCCGGCCACCAGTCTTGGCTATCCGTCATCAATGCATGCAAATCCTTTTTCAATGCAGCATAGTCAAGTTTCTTGAACTCTTCACGATAGTTGAAGTCTCCATTCATCGGGTTTGATTTCTTATCGTGTTGGTGTAAGATTGTCAAATCCAGCTGTTTTGGCCACCAATCTCTGTTGGCCATTCCATAGTTAGTATTAGTCATCGATCCGTGCATCACTGGGCACTTCACATCTTTACCGGTCTTACCGTATCCTTGCATGTTTTTACTAGATTAAGGAGATTCATAAAGATAATGATATTGATTCTCAATAACAAGTTACCAGTCCACAGCAAAATCATCACCTATCGAGGTTGATGGCGAGTCTACCACAGTGGGCTTGGGAGAAATTTCCGTATCCTCATCAACTACCTCTTCTGCTATATCTTTGACATCTAATGGTTTAGAAATGGTTCTCTTAGTTGCCTTAATCGGTTTGACAATGATACTTTCAGTTTGATTTTCAGAAGAGAAGCGTTGTTGATATACAATATCCTGCTTCTTTACCTCAAACTGCGCTGCTGTCTTATTATCTTCGAATCTGTCTTCGCCAATTTTAAGTTCAGCGAAGTTTTTTTCCAACGCATCAATTAATTCAGGTAGCACTTCATCGGTCGCCATGATTGTACATCTCAATACCTCAAATGAAACCTTTGCCTAGGTGAATCATAAACTAGACAGAACTTCTTCAAGTATCAGGCGCTGGCTATACCATGCGCATTGGTATCGTCGTAAATCCTGATGCGGGCCTTGGTGGTAGGCTGGGCTTCAAGGGAAGCGACGGCCGGGCACAAGAGGCAAGAGATGCTGGAGCACAAGACAGAGCAGGCCCAAGGATGGAACAGTGCCTCGATAAATTCTCCAAACTACTCCAATCAAGTTTGAACCGAAATAACACCAACCCTGAACTGTTTGCCTGGGATGGAAGAATGGGCGGTGATTGGATAACGGCAAACTACCAAACTATTGACACAACCCCAGCCACTACATCCGCAAAGGACACTACTAAATTGGTGAAACAGCTAGTAGATTTAGGAGTAGACGTGATTGTTTACGCTGGAGGCGATGGTACAACAAGAGATATTGTTAATGCAATGGGCGAACAGAAGATCCCACTTATTGGTGTTCCGGGAGGAGTAAAAATGCACTCGGGATGTTTTGCGACAACCCCCAACGCAGCTGCAGAAGTGCTGTTTGCCTTTGTTATTGGTGACCTCATGTCGTCAATTACCGAAGTAATGGATTTAGATGAAGCAATCTATCTCACAGGTCAATGGAAAGTAAGGATGTACGGTGAGGCACTTACCCCAGCCAGTCCAAGATTTATGCAGGGCGCCAAACAACAGGTAGAACGCTCGTCAGAAGAAGAGATAATTGAAGGATTAGCAAATCACATCAATGAATTGATAACCAGTAGTCCTGATTTGATGATTGTCTGGGGCAGCGGAGGCACTTTGAGACTAATTGGAGAATTGATTGGGCACGAACTAACATTACTCGGTATTGATATACAACACGGAGACAGGATCTACAATGACCTAAACGAGGCAGACTTGGCCAATATTTTATCATCTCACGACGGCGAAAAATTGTTGCTATTATCGCCCATGGGCGGCCAAGGTTTCCTTATCGGACGCGGTAATCTCCAACTTTCTCCAGACGTGCTTAGGATAATTGGCATCGAATCGATACTTGGTGTTGCTACCCCAGCAAAATTGATGGGACTATCACACGTTAGAATCGATACTGGAGACGAATCGTTAGACGAGGAATTTAGGTCGAGAAAATTTGTCAAAATGCTTCAAGGTTATCGTACAACTCGAGTGATCCGAGTATCTGATATGTGATTAAAGCTCCAGTCCAGATGCCGCCATTAACAAACCTAAGAACGGAGGGCTGGGACGCCCCGGCCTAGATTTAAACTCAGGATGATACTGTACACCAACGTAGTAAGGGTGATTATCCAGCTCAAAGATTTCACAGCGTTGACCCGTATCATCCTTACCAACAAATTTGAGGCCTGCTTGTTCAATATCACCAATAATATCAGGATTCACCTCATATCGGTGTCGATGCCGCTCATCAACCGAATCGACCGTACCATACAACCGCTTAATCTTACAGTCATCAACCTGCCAAAGCGTCGGTCTACTACCCAATCTCATTGTGCCACCTAGATGGGTTTTGGATATTTCTGGCATGAAAATCACTGCGGGATACTCAACACTCTCGTCGAATTCGGTAGAGTTGGCACCCTGCATTCCTAGCACATTACGACAGAACTCAATTGTCGCAACTTGTAAACCAAGGCATATACCGAGATACGGTACGTTATTTTCTCTAGCGTATTGTGCGGCATTTACTTTACCTTCAACACCACGATCACCAAATCCTCCAGGAACTAAAACGCCGTTTGATTCTTTGAGTCCCTGCCAGGCTGCGGCATACTCTTCACGATTTTTGCTCTGCCATTGCTGCTCTAGATGACTAGCTTCGATCCAGTTTATTGATAACTTACGTCTCACTTTCATTGCAGCATGTTGTAAGCTTTTGATGACAGATAAATACGCATCTGATAAATCAGTATATTTCCCAACCATCGCAATAGATACAGATTCTGTCAGAGTATCTAAATCATGTGCCATTGCGCGCCATTCATCTAACATGCCGGTGTTGTTACAATCAATCTCCAGGATCTTGCATAAACCCTGCTTTTCCAGCATAAGAGGCACATGGTAGATGTTGGGCACATCGTGAGTTGACATTACAGCATCCGGAGAAACATGACAAAACGCAGCAAGCTTTTCCTTTGTCTCATCAGTCATAGGCTTGGTTGAGCGACATACGAGTATGTCAGGACTTATACCTAAACCCCTTAGCTCTTTTACCGAATGTTGAGTTGGTTTAGTCTTCTGCTCCCCAACCGGGCCCATAACAGGAACTAGTGAAACGTGAACAAAGGTAACATTATCTCGACCTACCCTAAACTGGAATTGTCGTAATGCTTCGATATATGGTGACGATTCAATATCACCAACAGTGCCCCCCAGTTCTATGATACACGCGTCGGGCGAACCATCCATTCCATCAGCTGGTAAGTGAGCGACGCGTTCAATCCAGTTCTGTATTTCGTCAGTAATATGTGGGATTACTTGAACAGTCTTTCCAAGATAGTCTCCTCGCCGCTCTGCTTCAATCACCTTCGAGTAGATTTTTCCCGTGGTGAGATTGTTATCTCTACCCAAATTTAAATCAAGAAAACGCTCGTAATTACCTAGGTCTAGATCAACTTCTCCTCCATCATCCAAGACGAATACTTCACCATGTTCGAACGGCGACATCGTTCCAGCGTCGCTATTTAGGTATGGATCAATTTTAATTGAAGTAGTCCGCAAACCAGCACTCTTCAGTAATACGCCAATACTACTTGCAGTGACGCCTTTTCCCAGTCCTGACAAGACCCCGCCGCTGACAATTACGTATTTCATCACACACCAACGGGATTTTTACCACCGATGACCCCTTAATCAACATATCCGAGGATTCGAGGTTTTGCAATTTATTTTCGTACTTTCATAGCGAATTATCAATAGGTGTCGATATTGTCCCTATAATGACGCACATGAACGTTATACCTGATACCATGAAGGCTTGGAAAAAAACCAAGCCCGAACCAGGAGGCTTCGAGTTAGTTCAGTCGCAAGTTCCTACACCTAAATCCGATGAAGTGTTGGTTAAAACCCACTCAACCTCAATCTGTGGGACCGATTTACATATTTGGAAATGGGATGATTGGGCGGCGGAAAACGTCCCTGTCGGAACTACAACAGGCCACGAAACCTGTGGAGTTGTAGTAGCGGTGGGTAGTGAGGTAAAAACCCACAAAATAGGGGATAAAATTGCAGTGGAGTGTCATCTAGCATGCTGGAATTGCGATAGGTGCGATGAAGGTAACGCCCATATTTGCGAGAACGGAAAAATTTTCGGAGTTCACACTGACGGGGCTTTTGCACCATATTTCACCATCCCTGCCATCAATGCTCGTCATTTGCCGCCCAATTTATCGTTGGAATTAGCATCGATTCAAGACCCTTTAGGTAATGCCATACATACACTAACTGGGGGCCCGATAAAAGATGCAACAGTTGCTATTCATGGTCTGGGGCCGATCGGGCTATTTGCAGTGAATGCAGCTAAAGCGATGGGGGCAAAATTGGTAATAGCCATTGACTGGGATAACCAAACAAGAATGGAACTGGCAAGAAAGCTTGGTGCTGATATAGTGCTTGGAAAAGATGATGACATCGTCCAATCTATTTTGACCCACACCGATGGCCAAGGAGTCGACAACAGTTGCGAATTTTCCGGCTCTCCAAATGCGTTGTCCAATACTATCTACTCAACTAGGATGGGGGGTTATGTCAACATATTGTCAGTATATGGTAGCAGCATGACTGAGATTCCAATGAATGAGGTTGTATTCCGGTATTTGCACGTCAAGGGAATTAATGGCCGGAAAATGTGGTCAACCTGGGACATAATGCATGAACTAATTAGTCAGGATAAAATCGATATCGATACGTTGGTAACTCATAGAATACCATTCGAAGCTTATCCAGAAGGTGTTGAATTAGCTATGGGTGGAGATTGCGGCAAAGTAGTCGTGGATTTTTAAGCATCTATCCACTTATATCGCCTAGCACCTTCTTGAACACCCGATTCACCAATTTCAATTAGCGCAAATTCACCCTCTGGTGCAACGACGCTACCATTTTGTAGACCTTTGTGCAGATTCTCATAGGTAATATGGTCAATTGCGACTCTACCTGCTAACCTCTCAAATAAGTTCCAGCGTGAAACAACTTCTCGCCACCTAGGCGAGACCTTACCTTCGAACACCTTGGCTTTGGCCCCAGATCCGTAGCCACATAGTCCAAACAACAGGTTGTCTAGATTTACATTCTCTTCTAAATCAGATTCAAATGTTGACATGAGGGCTAAGAAAATTGAACCAGTGTATTGATTACCAATTAGGCTACTTGCGCGCTGACCTTTTTCAATTCTGCTAGCGTGGAATTCAAGATACTGAGGGGTTTTTGAAATTGCTCTGCGATATCCATCCATTGCTTTTTCCCATATCTCAATTATCACTGGATCATCTGAATTATGCGGTTCGGGAGCGGGCCCTAGTTGGCTAGCAACGTCTTTCCACATCTCGGTATCTTCTCTATCATGCCTAAATACGTCCGGGAACATCCTTTTTGCCTGATAAGCATAGGGTAAATGCATAATAATCCTGCTCCACTGTTCAGTAAAACGCTCATCGACGTCGTGAGTGTATCTCCCCGAGCGCTCAGCCTTTTGGGCAAAGTTATGGAATGCTTGACGAACCGCTTGCTGATAGCACCGGTTAGAGAATTGGCCATCAAATACCGGCTCGTCGCGATGGACACTTACTTTTTCTTCTCCATGGGCGAAGATGCCTAATTTACGAACTGTAGATGCCGGTAAATGGCGAATCATCCGCTCGACTATACCCTTTTTTATTGATTGGCCAGCCTCTTGTGCCAGCGTCATTACATTACTAATAATCGACTTTACGGATACTTCCCTTCTGGGTTTGAAAAAGTCGTGAACCGGGGTCGTAGAGACGCCAATTATGTCAGGAATCTCCAGTAAGCGTGGATTTCGACGGATCAAAATTGCGCCACCTCCGGCACCCTGAGTATATTCTCCAGCCGATTCTAGTGCATACTTGGCATTATCTGAGAATATCACAATACCGATTCTTTCGTCCTCATCGGTGGAGCGTGCGGCCCAGTCCAATGTGTTATGCATCGCATCAACGGCGCCGATACAAGCAAATGTCATGTCAACAACATCGCAGTTGCGAAAACAATCTGCACCATATCGTTCAGAATACCTTTGGGTTAACATATCCACGATGTAAGTTGCAGTAGGTTTCGCCCCATCAAGTGCCGATTCAGTTCCAAGGTACATTCTACCGATGTTCCTCGGATTCAAACCGTTCCTATCAATCAGTTTCATGACCGCATTTGCTCCCATTGTTGCTGTATCTTCATGAACATCGGGAATTGACATTGCTTTGAGTCCCAAACCTTTGTTTAATTTGCCATAATCCTCCCCGCGGAGGTCGGCAAAATCCTTCATATCCATGTACAACCGGGGGAAATGTATCGCGACATCATCGATGCCAACGCATACTGAATTATTAGAGCCCATCAAATTCCGGCTTTTTTTCGAGTATTTGAATATCTGTCTACTTATTCATCGTTAAATCGGGGTTTGTTCACATTTCATCCTCGGGCAATTCAGGCATCTCCATTTGTTGCTTAGCCCATAAAACATCATCTATCCTTAGTATCGAAATAGCGACTTCAGTAGCACCAATAATCGCTTGTCTGACAATCCCCTTCGGTTCAAGAATCCCATGACTTAGCATGTCATCAGGCCTTCCAGTTTGCAGATTAATTCCAATATTATTCGAATCAGCGTTGGTTTGCTCGGCAACAACATCAAGCAGGGCCGAGATCGGGTCGATACCCGCATTCTCCGCTAACACTCTAACAATTACTTCGATTGCATCAGCATAAGCTTCAACTGCCAATTGCTCTCTACCCGGGATAGTTTCAGCATACCGCCTTAAGCGCCGTGCTAAAGCAACGTAAGAAGCACCCCCGCCACAAACAACTAGACCATCCTCAATCAGTTGCACGCTCACACCTAATGCATCGTCAAAACATCGCTCAACCTCACCAACTACATCAACAGTACTTGCTTTAGCAACTATTGTTGCAGCGTTACCCGAGCCTTCAACAACCCAGAAGTCTTTGTTGTCTAATGTAATATTTTTACTTGAAACAAAAGCTCCAACATCATCATCGGTTAAATCACCAACTGAACCTACAGTACGGGCGTTGCAGACTTTAGCAAGCATGTTCAGATCACTTCTTGCTACCCTACGGAACGCTTGTATACCATGTTCAGCAAGATAATTTCTTATTTCATCATCGATACTTTCACGACACGCTAAAACACTGATTTTGTGACTAACTAACTGGTCAACTTGCTGTTTGAGCATCTTTCTTTCTTCTTGCCTGAAGGATTCAAAGATGCCAGTTGTTGTCACATTTAATTTCAGGTCACTAGAGACAGTTTTCTTCTCTAACCCTCCATCAATGAGCACAATTTTGCCGCCAATAATTTCCTTCTTCATGTTACTAGAGATTCGCTTCTTTGGCAGCATTAATCCCCTCAATACTATACAATCCTCCACTATTCCGCCGGTTTGAGATATTAGCTTGATTTTTGAAAGGTCGACCGAGGAATCTTCATCAGCAACCATTTCAACTGCCTCAAGCGATAATTTGGCAACGATCTCTTGCATAGAACTGTGTCCTTTACCAGCTAGAGCAGTTTTTACCACGGTATGCCTCATATCGCGATCTGATTCGAAGGCAATGTCAGCAATACATTGGAGTAGGTATTGTTCGGATTTCCGAAACCCTCGAGCGATTGTTGATGGGTGAATGCCTTGGAGGATCAATTGCCAAGCATTTTGCAACATCTCTCCTGCTAAGATCACCGTGCTAGTTGTCCCGTCTTTCGCGATTCGATCTTGCGTAGAAGAGGCATTAATCATCATCTTAGCAACTGGGTGTTCAACCTTTGCTGTTTCTAGAACAGTCACGCCATCATTAGTGACCAGCGTGCGACCTTCATCATCAATAAGGAGCTTGTCTAATCCCTTTGGACCTAGGGTTGAACGTATCGCTTCGGCTAAGGCCATGGCTGCTTGAATATTCTTCTGCAAAGCCTCGCGACCACTAGAACGGGTAGTATCCTTGAGGATAGGGGCTTCGCTCATAACAAGCCCACCACTATCTAAGAAATAAGCGCGTCTCAATCTTCATCGACGACTTCAAAATCCGCATCAACAACATCATCGCTGTCAACACCGATGTCCCCATCGTCACTTGAACCATCTTGTTCGGCCATTTCTGCTGAAGCAGCCTCATATAATTTAGCAGACACACCGTGCATTGCTTCTTCAATTTCCTTGACCTTTGCCTGAATAGCTGCATCGTCAATCACATCTATATCTAGCGGCTTCCCATCATCATCTTGGACTAATTTCTCTAACTCATCCAAACGCTCTTTCACTGGGCTAACATCATCGTCCTCCAATTTATCTGAGGATTCGTCTAAGGTTCTCCTCGTTTGATAAAGCACTTGATCGGCCATATTTCGCAACTCGACCTTGGCCTTTCTTTGTTTATCTTCCTCGGCGAAGTTCTCTGCTTCGGCAATCTTTGCCTGTATTTCATCTTCCGACAGCGAAGTCTGAGATTCAATTTTTACCGACTGTTCTTTGCCGGTGCCCATATCCTTTGCACTGACATTGACAATTCCATTAGCATCGATATCAAAGGTAACTTCAATCTGCGGCACACCTCTAGGCGCAGCCGGTATCCCAACCAAGGTGAACTCACCAAGGGTAACGTTATCTTTAGCGAATTCACGTTCACCTTGCAGGACGTGGATGGTTACTGCGGGTTGATTATCCGATGCTGTAGAGTATATTTCAGAGCGTCTGGCAGGGATTGTTGTGTTTCTTTCAATCATAGTGGTCATTACACCGCCAAGCGTCTCGATACCGAGAGTTAATGGTGTAACATCGAGTAGAAGAACGTCAGATACTCCCTCATCACCTGCAATTATTCCCGCTTGCAGAGCAGCGCCCATTGCTACTGCTTCATCAGGATTAATTCCCTTGTACGGCGATTTGCCTGCTTCTTTTTCGACGGCTTCTTGAACGGCCGGGACTCTTGTAGAACCTCCTACCAAAATCACTTTGTCAACATCACCTTTCTTGACCCCAGCATCCTTCATCGCTTGCCTGGTGGGCGTCATGGTTTTTTCGATTAATTTTGCAATCAAACTCTCAAACTTAGCCCGCGTCAAAGTTATGTCCAAGTGCTCCGGTTGACCGTCAACCATTGTGATAAATGGCAGATTGATTTGGGTCTGTTGGGTTCCAGAAAGTTCGATTTTTGCTTTTTCAGCAGCTTCTTTGAGCCTAGACATTGCAGTAAGGTCTTTTGACAGATCTATCCCAGTATCTTTCTTGAATTCTTTAACTAACCAATTGATAACTTGATCATCAAAATCATCGCCACCTAGTTTGTTGTTACCGGCAGTTGCTTTGACTTCAATTTGCGGCTGACCGTCTACCTGGTAGATCTCTAAAATTGAGACGTCGAAGGTTCCACCACCCAAGTCGTATACGAGGATTGTCTGATCATCTTCTTTGTCTACACCGTATGCTAATGCAGCAGCAGTAGGCTCATTGATGATACGTAGTACATCAAGGCCAGCAATTCGACCAGCATCTTTGGTGGCTGTTCGTTGGGCGTCTGTAAAGTATGCTGGACAGGTTATTACAGCCTGTTTGACTTCGGAACCTAGATACGCTTCGGCATCTGCTTTCAGCTTTTGCAGAATAAAGGCAGAAATCTCTTGAGGAGTGTAGTCTTTGTCATCGATTTTCGTATTCCAGTCTGTCCCCATATGTCGCTTAACTGACAACAGAGTTCGTTGTGAGTTGGTAACCGCTTGACGCTTTGCGGTTACGCCAATTAGTCGCTCACCCCCGTCTTTGGCAAATGCTACAACTGAGGGGGTGGTTCTGGCACCCTCAGCATTAGCAATTACAACTGCTTCACCGTTTTCTATTGTTGCTACACAACTATTTGTTGTTCCTAAATCTATACCTATTACTTTACTCATTTTTTCACATCCTTTTTTCAAAATATTGGAATTCCACCATCATCATCATCATCATCTTCACCAAAATCCAAACTAATATCAGAGGATGGCACGTCATCATCATTTTCTTTCAGTGCAGAACCCTGGGGGGTTAATTTGAGAGTAATATCTAAAATGCCGTTGTTCAATGACCACCCAACAACATCTTCACAGGGGTGGGGCAGTTTGACTCGTGCAACAGGTTTTATCTGATTTTGCTTCATAATCTCAAGCATTGAACCGCCTCTCGATAGATTCATTTCCATTTGCATTTCTTTGACGTCCCCTTTGAGGGTGAAATCTATGGTAATTGACATATTCCAACCATCGAGGTAAAAGTCATCACCGGGCAGCTTCAGTATTTCATCGTCATTCTCAGAAATTTCTGGTGTTTCGATTTCGACTGGGACCGCATCGACCTTGACGTCCATACCCAAGTTTCCGAGAATATCTTCGATAGACTGGCCTGACTGGAACATCTTACTGAGATTAGATAAGTCGAAGTTGAAGTTAACATCGCCGCTGTTAAGCTTTTCAGCATCTAGGCCCATCTTCTCAAATTGAGATTTAAACTGATGCATTAGGGTCTTTATCTGTTGTTTGTTCAATGACATACCCATGCCTTTGAACATTTCAACAAGCCTGTCGATCATCTGTTCTTCCCAATCATCATTACCGTTCATATGACCACTACTTAACCATCGGTTACATAGTGCCCAACTAGTCTTCATATATGAATATCACGAAATTTTCTCAAACAAAATCAACCAGTTTTACGGAGCCTAACTACCCCCACAATAATGATAGCAATAACTGATAATGTCAAGATATTGGCAAAAATCATGGCGGTAGAATCTATCGCGATACCGTAGATCAACCATAGCGTAAGCGAAAACGCGACAATAGAAAACGTCGGCAATGAGATGCCATCATGACGCTTGTGCTTCCAAACCTCAGTTATCTGTGGCCCCCAAGCTAAGACTCCTATTACGCCCGCGGCAACACCTATCCCCTCAATCAATACTGCAGACATAAGATCACCGATTCCATTCTGCAGCAGGTTTGGATAACTCGATCCGATCAATAGAGGCCCATGGAATCTCTCGTGGATTAGCTTCACCCACAACATGCATGGTTAAAACAGCAGCATTCCCAATTTTCAAATCGATGTTTTTGTTGCCAATCTTCAGCTTAGCTGATGATGGTTGTTTATCGAACAAGGAGAACAATCCGCGTTTGTGAATAGTGTTGCCACTAATTTTGCCAGCGCGCAAGGAGAACAACTCCTCGACTTGGTCGCCAAGTCCAAGACTTAACACGTCTCCCTTGTTCATTAGCCCGCCATACATATGAACTTCATCCCAGGTATTGAAACCATTCATTGTATCAATTAAGTTCTGCTTTGGATTGCCTGGATTGACAGTTTTCAAGAGATCTAAAAACCCCTTTTCATTGACCATTTCGGCGGCCAAATCTCCCGGTATTTTTGGCCACTCTAGTTTGTGATGAGTCATTGCAACAATTACTCTTAGAGTGGGCATTTCAGCATCATCAATACCAAGCCTTTCCTTGTGTAAAGCCATCAGCAAGCGCGCTTTGCGAGCGATTCGATCAGCAACTCCATCATGGCTATGTTCTTGGCCATTTTTCCTTCGTTGGATAAAGTGGTGTTGTTTATTGATACGAAAAGAACCAGCCCAGTGCTTTTGTTCCACGACAAATATTGTGTCTCCGCCAATTAACACCATGTCAATTTCTCGTCGACCACCTTCTGGGTCTGGTATCCTAACCGATTCAAAAATTTGCCACCCGTTAGCTTTTCCAGCAGCCCTAGACAATTTTGCCAGCCGCATCTCAGCTAATTCTCCTGCTCGGTGGATGTCATCATGCGGGAACTTTTTCCTACGTTGTATCAGCCAAGAAAACCGCTTTAACAGACTCATACATACAACCTACAACAAATCGGCCACGCTATCGACAACAAGTGTAGGAAATTGTTCAGCACCCTCAGAAAGTAGTTCTAAATCGTTCATGGTTGCTTCACCTGACAAAACCAAAACCCCCACACAACCGGCCCGATTCGCCATAGCAATATCAGTATACAAACGGTCACCCACCATTGCACAGTGTTCAGGTTTTAGACCTAAATCTTGGATTTTATGCATTATCATTCCAGCATTTGGCTTACCGGTAATGTGAACCGGATCTACGCCTGTTGTCGCCTTTAGCATTGCTAGATATGCACCGACGTCGGGCAACCCTCCATCAGGGGAAGGACACACCATGTCTGGGTGGCTTGCCACTAGCGGCACGCCGTTGTGCAAGTGTATGCTCGCAACCGAGATTTTTTGATAATTGATTTCTGTATCATAACCTAGTACTACAAACTCTGGCTCTTTACTATCCGTGATAATACCATCCTCCTCTAACATGTCTCGCATCCCGTTGGTACCAATCAACCAGGTCTTAGTGATGCTATTTTTCCTGAGCCATGCCAATAAATCGTGTGTTGATAATAGCACATCATCCTTTTTTGCCGGTATACCAAACGCGTGCAGTTTCTCGAGGTATTGGCTTACCGAGCGGCTAGAGTTATTTGATAGGAAGAAACGCTTGATACCTCGATCGCTACATCGCTGTAAGAAATCGATTGCGCCATCGATTAATTCTCCGCCTAGATATATTGTGCCGTCTAAATCAAGAAAAATTGCCTCGATGTTTTCTAGGCTGTTATCCATATAATCACCTAAAACATCAGTGTTTTGAACATAAACCACGGGGAGTGAAGGTTTTCTTGGGCTTCTTTGGAGGCAATCATCTCGGTCATCATTTCTTGAATTTGTGGCTTTTTACTAGCCTTTCCAACAAACCAGTTGATTAGCCATTTCTTTCTGCTCAATTTCTGCATGCGGTAGGAATTGGTCAATTCTGGTCCGAGAATTTTCCACATTTCAGCTTGGTACTGTTCTGGCGACTTACCCTCTATTATGTGTTGAGCAGCCAACTCACCAGTAACTAGAGCATTGCCAACACCTTCGCCGGAAAAAGGGTCGACCAAGGACGCTGAGTCGCCAACTAAGCGTATCCCGTGCATACTCGCTCTGCGCGGCTGGTTGGGCTCTTTCTTGCGCGGCGAGCCAAACGGTAACTGCCAGCCTTTGCCGCTACCACTGAGCATTTCAGCTTCAGCAAAGCGTTCCTTGAACAATGGATGATTTTCAATGACGTCTTTCTGTAAGGCTTTTAATTTCTTTTTTTCTTTCTTCAACAGTCCGACAACCATACCAATTCCAACATTAGCAATCTCGTCATTGACGGGGAATATCCAAAAGTAACCTGGAATGACAGAGTCGACGAAGTGAATTTCAATATCTCCCACGCCTCCTTCACAGCCCTTGACGTTCCTCCAGTATTCTCGATATCCGCCACAATAATGCATGTTATCAACCATCTCTTCACTGAATGAATCTTTGACTACCGCTTTAGCAACTGGGCATTGATATCCAGCAGCACCAACGATTTCAGTTGAATAATAGGTTCTTTCCTCGCCATTACGGCCGCCTATCTTGACAACGACTCCTTTGGCATGGCGCAGACTGCCTGTTCCTTGACCGGGGTCGTCGCCACCGCTACCATCATCAAATAACACTTCAGTTACGGCGCAGTCTTGTATTACCATACCCCCGCTCTCCCTAACCAGATATTGGCATCTATCGAATAGCAAATGGTCGAATTGCATTCTTGGCAATGAGTAGCCCGCTTCAAGGCGTTGAACATCCTCCTCCGGGAGTGCGACCCTCACCGTGTTGCCCTTTGGCGAAGAAAATTTGATGCCAGTTACTCTGAAGTGTGGGGTGCTTTCTAGGGTTTCTTTCACGCCTAACGCTTTCACATGACCAAGCGACTTACCGCCAACCGCATCTCCACATATTTTATCTCTGGGCCACAGTCCTTTTTCTAGCAGTAGCACGCTTTTTCCAGCCATCGCTAAATAGCCTGCTGCAGATGATCCTCCGGGGCCACCACCGACCACAATAGCGTCAAATGTATGACCACTTGAAGGAATTTCTCCGGTGTCGATAGGCTGTTCCCATGAATTAACTAGTTCAGCCATGTGAGTAACGAGTTCAACGCACTCTTTGAGACTTATCTTTTTATTTCGTTCATACCAAGGTTTTGACCATCATCATAATGCACTCGAATAATCTGGCGATATCATGTCAGATAACGGTCAAGTTGACTCATCGGGTATCCTTGAGAGTACCGATAAGCAACGCCAAGTAGCAATATTTGCGTTATTGGCAGTAACCCTAGTTTGGGGCGCAACGTTCATCTGGATGAAACAAGCACTTGATGCGCTAGATGAAGAGAAGACGATGCTTGGAACCAATGGTGTTGTTGCGTCGTTGGTATTTGCCCGCTTTGCAATTGCTGGGTTAATGATGTTGTTATTCTTTGCAAAAGCAAGGCAAGCACTGGTCGATAAACAAGCATGGCTTGACGGCCTAATTTTAGGTGTCTTGATGTTCATCGCTTACCTCTCTCAAATGATTGGTTTAGATGACATAGATCCATCAGTGTCCGCCTTTCTCACTTCGCTTTACGTGGTATTTACCGCACTAATCTCTTCGATTTACAATTTAAGGCTGCCAACAAAAGTTATGATTCTCGGGGTTGGTTTAGCGACCTTTGGAGCAGGGTTTATCCAAGGACCACCACATTTAACTTGGGGGCTAGCTGAATTTATCACCGTCTTTTGTGCACTACTCTTCGCGCTACACATATTGTTCACCCAACGGATTACCACTAAACGAGACCCGGTTGCAGTTTCGACCACATCATTTCTCGTGGTCGCAGCCTGTTCTGCGTCGACGGTGCTATTACTTGGCGATGCATCAAACCCCACCCAATGGAATCTAATTTATGCCGACGGTGTGTTAATTCCCGTCCTGTTACTAGGGGTGGGTGGATCGTTCTTCTGCTTACTGTTCTTGAACCTGTATCAACGCTATCTTCATCCAATACAAGCAGCAATTATTTACGCACTTGAACCTGTTTGGGCAACAATCTACGGTCTGCAGTTGGAGATGGTTGACTGGAGTATTTGGATTCTAATCGGTGGCGGAGCGCTGTTCATTGGCAATATCATCGTCGAATTATTATCAAACGAATCTGCCTGAGACGCAACGGCGTATCGCATCGTTCAAAGTCCTCCTAGTGCTCGGAGTAATGAGAGGGGCAAATTGACCAAAGAATCTAACCCAAAATTTACTCGGTTTGCGAGCAAAGCAGTCCACTCTGGAACAAATCATGTCGGAGATGCAGTTAACACCCCTATCTTTCAATCCTCGACGTATAAATTGACCGATGAACGTTATGCTGGATGGGCTGCAGGGGCCCACCACGCACTACTTTACACAAGAATCACTTCCGTTAACGCAGAAGCAGTAATTGACAAAATCTGTGCACTTGAGGGTGCAGAAGACGGGGAGGTTTTCTCGTCGGGTATGGCTGCTATATCGTCAACTTTGATGGCTATACTTTCGACCGGAGACCACGTTGTAGCGTCAGCCGATGTATATGGTGGAACTTACGGATTAATGACTGAAGAATTTCCTCGGTTTGGTATCGAAGTGACTATGGCTGACATGACTGATGTAGCCTCCTATGAGGCGGCAATTCAAGCGAATACCAAAGTACTGTACATCGAAACCCTAACCAATCCAGTTCTCAAGGTATGTGATGTAGAAGCGATGGCAACTCTGGCAAAAAAACACGGGCTAGTTTGCATCATTGACAACACATTTGCCTCACCGTGGGCGTGCAATCCTCTTGCCTTGGGTGCAGATTTGGTAGTCCATTCGACGACCAAATATCTCGGCGGCCACTCTGATATTATTGGAGGAGCAGTTGTTGGTTCTAAGGAACACATCGAGAATATATTTCATCGCAAGGTCCACTTTGGGGGCAGCGCAGATCCCAATTCATGCTTCTTACTGGAGAGAGGCATGCGGACATTACACGTTAGAATGCCACAGATATGCGACAACGCTGCGGAATTAGCAAAACGCCTTGACGCCCACCCAATGATTGAGCGAGTGAACCATCCGTCATTGCCTTCCCACCCGCAATATGAGGTGGCTCAACGCATCATGCCAAAAGGGACAGGAATGATTGGTTTTGTCGTTAAAGGCGGCGATGATGCAGCTCTATCATTCATGCGGGGACTCGAAATGATTTACGAAGCAACGAGTCTTGGTGGCGTGGAATCCTTAGTTGAATGCCCATTTAACTCTAGTCACATGATGATCCCAGAAGATGTTAGGCATGCTGCCGGTCTCGTCCCAGGTTATGTTCGAATGAGTATCGGAATAGAAGATATTGATGATTTATGGGCAGACATTGAGCGCGGCTTCGCGAACGTCTAGATCAACTTTCACCAGTTTGTTGTTTTAGCGATTCTAACTGCTCAAACCACAATTTTTGCAGACTCTTCGTTTCACTATCTGAAGATTCTAACAAATTCTTTCCAGTATCGATTAACATTCTAGTAGTATTCATCCATGCCCCCGCTTTGTTTCGTGCGTCACTATCAAAATGCCATTCTTGGCCAGATGAACGGTCCGCTGCAAGTAGCCAGGCCCACGCTGCGGCGGCCTCCGAAATTGATGAATGCCTTGAGGTAGCAATACGTTCTGCTTTACCTAAACCCTCAAGTAAACCAACCCGGATTAAATCAACTATATGTCCCGATGCACCACCCAATTCGCCCTGTCTGGTAGGAATTAATGACGACATCCTGGCTTTTTCTCTAGCAGTATCAAGACTCTTCAAGAATTTGCCAAAGGGCTTCGGTTTGGTGTGCTGCTGTTCCCAAATCTCATATGATTCTTCACCAGTAATACCAATATTTTCCAAAGCATCTTGTCCAAAATCATCCCATAGAGCACTCAATACGTCTCCGCAACTGGCACCTTCGATGATTTCCAATGATGGAGTCTTTCTTTCTGATGTCTCACCACGGGTATTGATTCTCAACCCCATATCATCTTCAAATCCAGCATTGTAGCATGCAAGCAGGATGTGGGCAGCTAAATCCCTTTCATCGGTTGATCCAGGCACATCATCCAGTGCAGTTCTGATTTCATCGAAGGATTCACAGTGATAGTACTTCGAATTTACGATTAACCCTCGCTCAATTGCGTCCAAGACCGATCGCCTAACAGCTTGAGCAACAACGCCTTCATTCATCACCAGACCTTGCCAAGCATCGAGAATTTTCACTACTCCCTCAATCGCATCATCTGGCAGGGGTTGCTCTTTGGACCAACCTACTGGGATATAGTTGGCTTTGATATCGACAATTGACGGTAGAAACGGGGGCAACATCGATAGTGCAAGATGTTGAATAAAAGAGGTATCTTTTTTATCGCCGGATTCTAATTCAGCGAACCCAATGTAGAGAGTTGCACCTTGAGTGAAGGACATAGTTATACAATTATTAGGTGTCAAACCAGCTTCAATTTCACTCAATTCGATACTCTCAGTATACCAAACTGGACTTCCATCTTTGTTGGTCTGATGAAACCTAAAGCGTGAGCGTTCAACAACATCCTTAATCCACTCATCGGGCGGTGATGGATCTGGGCCGGTGCAGACAAACCCCCCCTTCCACGAAAAGAAATACATTCCACGCTTGGCATGCTCTTCCCATGGCAGCATTCTAAGAGTAACATTGGAATAGTTTTGTAGCCCAGCGAGATATCCTTGTTTCCCATCACCTCTCCTGACAAATGAGGCTGAGCCAAATGACGCGGATGAAAACTTTCCGACGGTGGTAAATTGCTCATCATGACATGCGTGTAATGAACCAGCGAAGGCTTTGGCTACCGGGTCTCCACGTTTAGCCATCATCCTTTTTGACAGCCATTTAGTGTCAAATTTTTTGGTGATTATTTTGTCTAGTTCTTTGAGAGTCTTAGTCACTGAATCAGTTCTTCCCCATCGCATCTTGCCTTTCCAAAGCATTGTTGGCAGATGTGCATGAGGGTTATCTAATAATTTGGCTAAATCCTTTTTCAATTTCTTTGCCGTCGCTTCATTTGCGTGCTTGGTGCCTCTTAGGCGGACCCGCTGTTTTTTTTGCCCGGGGAACTCAACTTTTGCAGGTCTCGCCATGTATCCCCCTCATTACCCTCCATTGATAAATATGGTTTGAGACCTTCGCGGCATTGATTTTATTGATGAAACAGATTCATGATACAGATAATCATCGGGTTATTCATGACCGAGTTGGTTTTGCTTGGAATCGCTCAGGATGGCGGTAGACCCCAGGCCGGCTGCAGCAAGTCGTGTTGTATTGGACTATCACCAAGCGAGCATAGTTATCCAACCTCGCTCGGAATCATCAGTGATAATAATCTGCATATCATTGATGTAACCCGCCATCTTGCTAACCAACTGCAGTATTTGGATAATCGAGTTCCAACTGAGGTTTGGCTCACACACGCGCACTTTGGTCACGTCGATGGCTTAGGCCTGTTTGGCCGCGAAACAATGAATGTTAGAGGAGTTAAACTACATGTTTCCAAAAGCATGGCAGAACTAATTCATCAAACTCCTAATTGGAACCTGATGATCGAGCAGGGGGTATTTGTCATCCAAGAAATGACCGATAGACAAATTGAACAACAACCCGGTTTCTCGATAACCCCACTTTTAGTGCCTCACAGAGGGGAGCTCTCTGACACACATGCGTTCATCATTCGAGGAGAGAATAAATCGCTTCTATACCTACCAGATCATGATTCTTGGGATGAAACCTTGGCATTATACAAGATGAATACAATTCGAGAATGGCTAACAAGCCTGAATGTTGATATTGCACTGATTGATGGAACATTTTGGTCAAGTGATGAATTATCCTCTCGCAACCAAGCTTCAGTACCACATCCACCAATTAAGCAAACCATCGAGATGCTAGGCTACAAACAGCATGGAGATCCGGACATAATTTTCTTCCATCTAAACCACACTAATCCAGTATATGATGAATGGAGCGAGGAATATACTCAGGTGGTCGAAATGGGTTGGTCAATTGCCAAGCAAGGCATGCGTTTCACAATTTGATTTGATACTCAACTTGGAGTGATAGTGTAATCAAGGGTAACCAGTTGAATTGTGTAACTTACATCTTGACCATCATCATTACTCGTACATCCCGCCCCTCCGCCGTTTTGGACAGTCACTCCAATCACCAATTCGTGGGCGCCAAACCCAAGATTGCCACCTTCTAGCATTGCTTCAATATCAGATTTTGTCATGTTTGTGACGTTCGTATTGACAATGGTTGAATCATGCCAATCTAGTTGGAATTCAAATGAATCACTATTTGAGTCTGCAGCATTTAATTCTGCATGTGAAATAGTCGCATCGACGATATCATCCTGTGGAGGGTCGGCAAACACGCAGCCTAAGCCAGTAACGGTTTCATCATCCTCATGGTTGATATTTACTATCACACCGACAATATTCATGCCATTAAGTGATGACATAGCATCATCTGAACTAGCGTTTATGGCTACTGACCCCCCATCTTCAATAAATTCAGAACCCTGAGCAATTTCATAAAATGAATAATCTCCAGTTACGGAATACGCCCCAATCTTGTCCGAAGTATCACTAGCATCTGGAGCGATAGCGTAGTATGAGTACTCGACGCCACCAACTAGCGCTACCATCGCAACAGCCCCAATCGCAGCAAATTGTTTTGTTGGCAGGTTGTAACGGCCCAGCGGATTTGGATTTGAATCGTCTCTGAACCAACACAAGGTGAAATGAACCGCAAAAGCGGCACCCATGCCCGGCACGGATGGAAACACGTATTCGCCGAAGCCCAGCACAGTCCAAATCAAAACGCCAAGTAATGCGGCGATCATCATCGATATGGTATGTTGAGAATCTGGTTCGTAACCAGCCATGCGAATGAGGATAAGTGGAACAAATATGCCGCCTAGACCGTATACTGCGAATACGACCAAGGCAAATACGGAATCTCCAAAGCCGGGGAATTGTTGACCAACTAATGATATTGCAGTAGCAAGTGCAGCAACTACTAGAGTTACTTGTTTGGTTCGTCCATGATTTTGCTTCCACTCTGGCTTGATGTCATCTGTAATTGCTGCAGTGCACGCAAGCACTTGACTATCAGCGGTCGACATTGTAGCGGCAAATATCGAGGCCAAAATTACACCTCCTAAAATCGGGTTGAGACTTTGAGCCAGCATTGGCAATCCAGCCTCTGCTTCATCTACCGATAGAGTCCCATCGAAAATTGCCCGACATGCTAGACCTATCAAGAACATTAGCGCAATAAATGGTGTTTGCCAAACAAAGAACCACACCATGGCCTGCTTTCGATCAGCGTCATCTTTCAATGTCATAACTCGTGAAACGACTTGCGGTTGCCCTGCAACACCAAGTCCACCTAGGAAGAAAGCCGCAATCCACAGCGCTGCGCCAAATTTGAGTCCCGAGGGATAGATGTTTACCATCGAGGAGTCAATGCTAACTAATTCATTATGAAGACCAGACAAACCTCCAACTTGCCCAAGAGCAACTATGCAGAGTATAGTCGAGCCAACTATCATAACGCTAGACTGCGCAGCATCAGTCCAAATCGACGCTCTAATCCCGCCAGCGTAACAGTATGCGACTACTAAAACAAAACCAATCAAAATTCCAGCTGTCACAGGCCACTCAAGCATTGAGTTAAGTGCCACACCTCCAGCAGTAAGTTGCGCTGCTGCATATATTGCGAGGAAAAACACCGATAATATTGCAGCTATTTTCGCTTCTTGTGCCCCGGTTTTGCTTGACACGAGTGATGACAAAGAACGTAGGTTTCGTTCGCTTCCTTCTTTCTGGATGTACTTGTATAACCAAATCCAAGCAACTAGCTGGCCGATTGTCGATACCAAAGCAATCCAGATTGCTGAATAGCCCTGTATAAATATGAATCCGATGAACCCGATGAACATGTAGCCAGAGTTCCATGTGCTAACCGCAGATAGAGCGGCGAGCGCGGGGTGCATACCTCTGCCCGCAACCAGATAATCATCGGTAGTATCTTGTTTGACCCACATTGAGGCTATCCCGACACCGGCAAATATGCCCATGAACAATAGAAACGAAAACAAAATTAGAATCTCATCAGTAGACAAATTATCACCCCTGCTTTTTCCATCGTAGAAGTGCCTTGTCTTCAACATCACTCGTGGATGCAGGAAAAACTAGACAGTTCATTTCTCCGCCCGGTAGGTCTGCCAACTCGGTAAGTTTAGCGTAAACAATGCTCTGATTGTCGGTACCCATGTCACTGCATAGAACAACTGATAAATCCTCTAAAGGGGTTGATATCATCTCATTTAGGGCGTGTTGTCGCAATGCTGATAGAGGGCCAACACTGTCAGTTTCTTCGATAGATTCCGCTACTTTTTCCACCATTAAAGCGATAGATGTTAGTGCATCTATGGGTTTCATTGGCCTTTGTTGACCAGTGCCTGCGCCCGTTGGATCTAGATCAAGCAGGGCCAACGTGTGCTGACCTAGAGCCCGGTTAACCGCAATTACTTCCAACGGAGATGTAGCGATCCAGTTTGAGTATGGGTATGTCAAGGTTGTCTGCCGGCCAAACTTGTAATTCGACAAACCAATCGCCCCAGTAACTAGGTTGGTAATTGAAATACCGTGTATTACTTGACAATCAATACCCTGCTCTAGTGCTTGTAATTGTAGATCGACATGGGTTGTAGCCTGCAACGGGTCACCCACTACCATAATCGCGACAAGATGACTTTTGGCTAGCTGAAAGATTTCATCGGGATGCTCGATTTCGGGGCGCATGATTTTGTCTATTGGGCCGGTTATGCGTTCTAGTGCGGCCAATTCATCCTCGGGCCATAATGCGGTGTAGGCTTCATAGCGTCTAAAATCAGCGTTTTTTGCCGCCGCTAATGCTTCACTGGTGATGCCGCTTATCGCTCCTGGGCCGATACCGATTAACAAGAGCCCGGTTGATTTTGGTTTGACTACCTCATCCGCCATGCTCAAACCTCAGTGTTGCTTGGACAGTCCGAAGCGCATGCGACATTTGATAGTGCCGAGTGTCGACACCCAACATTGGTTTAACATTGTTAAGTCGAACAATTGGGTAGAATTAGGAATTGGTATTCTTACGATGGATGACGGTATGAAAGCCATCCCTCTAAACTCCAATGCACCAGATAACACGGCTACGATATGGCAGAAGCACAGTTTTCGAGTTATTCCTCGCGATGCTAAATCACTCAACCATTGGACGGATCTTATCGATCGGACGTTATATCACGCCCTAGAGGATTTTTGGCCCAAGTCGCATGAGGTCATCGGTGATGTTTTGATAGTCAAGTTAGAAGATCAGGTTATTCAGCACAAAGAGCAGATCGGTGCTGCGATGTTAAAACACATGCCAAATATTCGCCTCATATGCGCGGATAACGGTGTTGAAGGCAAATTCCGCGTTAGGAGTCTAGAGCCTATTGTCAGTAGAGACGCATCTGTTAGTACTTTGACGAAAATTAGGGAACACGGGCAGGAAATACTTGTCGACCCGACCAAATCATATTTTTCTGCAAGGCTGTCCACTGAACGAAATAGAACCTTGGTTGCGGCAAAGAGCCTCGCCAATGAACTTGGACGCACCATCACGGTTTGTGATCCATACGCGGGGGTCGGTCCAGCCTTGGCAGGGCTATTGACCGAACCTGATCTAATTGATGCAGCATTCGTTGGCGACCTAAACCCGTTAGCAGTTGATTTACTTAAGCAAAATGTCAGCAGGTTTGTTCGCAAACAGAACAGTGAATTGGAGTTAGAGATTCGCTGTCAAGACGCGCGAAAATGGCAGCACGACGAAAATAACAATAACAGAATGGATTTACTATTGGTTAATCTTCCTCACGAAACGATAAATCATTTAACTGATCTACTGCCATTGATGAGGCGCAATAATTTGTCACTGATACGTGGATGGGCAATAATCGATAAAGGTGATTTGGCGGCAGTCAGCCGGAAATTAGAGCAACTATTTGCTGACCATGGAGCAGAGGACCACAGACTTAGTTGTGAAGAGATTAAGGGATTTTCAGCAACTAAAAGCTACATTAGGATAGAGTCTTGGCAAACCTTTGGAAAAAGCGTGTAATTCATCAATAACCGAGTGTTGGGTTGCCACATGGGAACCATTGTGAAGTGTGTTTGCGGAGTGTCAATTGACATTACAGGAATCACCCCCAGGAAAAGTGGCACTAAGGTCTGGTGTCGAGTGTGTGGGGCAACTACAATCCATCATCATGACCGCTAGGCAGCGATTTAATCAAAGGCCGAGTTTTCTGTCACGGGTACATGGCCGAATTAGTTGAGACAATAGACGAGCGCGGCATGACGGTATCGCCCATATTGCCAGAAGAGTGCAAAAATTTCCTAATCGATATCGACGGTACGATTTGTGAGGATATACCGAATGAGGAACCTGAAAGAATGGTGACGGCTGAATGTTTTGACGGAGTTGTAGAACAAATTAACAAATGGTTCGATGAGGGACATCAAATCTGTTTTTTCACCGCCAGAGCGGAAGAGCATCGTGCAGTAACAGAGGAGTGGCTATCTAGGCACGGATTCAAATGGCACACCTGCTTGTTTGGCAAACCAAGAGGCGGGAATTACCATTGGATAGATAACCACATTGTCAGAGCCACGAGATTTAATTCGAAAATGACCGACTTCATCAAAAAAATGGTCGAAGTAGAAGTATTTGATGACTAGCGAGATATAATTAACCCGCCGACTAAAGACATACTATGGAAATAGACAAGGCGTCAGTATCTGTACACTATCGGCTGCCTTGGTTTTTGAGGTTTGCAGCAAAAACACTCAACATAGTGTCAAAGAAACTGACAACGCGACTACTTTGGCGCATTTTTACTGGGCCAATCAAATTCAAAATCCCGCAAAGAGAACAGGCATTTTACCAGGCCACATCTGAATCAACGCTCATACTTGAGTCGATTGATCGTAAGATTGCCGTTTACAGAATTCCGTCAGAGGGACGTAGAATCTTATTTGTTCACGGTTGGAATGGTCGTTCTGGACAGTTTTACACGCTTGTAAAAGAAATGGCAAAACTAGGCTTTGATATTACTGCAATTGACCTGCCGGGGCATGGGAAATCGGATAATGGCCAAATAACGCTACCGGAGATTACTGCTGCCATAAGCGAAATCAGTAGAACCCAAGACCCGTTTGACATATTGATAACCCACTCATTTGGCGGGGTTGCTGCACTAAATTCCATAAGGCAGGGAGCGATATTTGACAAAATTGTACTGATTTCATTGGGTGTGTACGAGATTAGACCAATGTTCGAGACCTTTGTTGGCTTGTTTGGTCTCAATGAGGCTTATTATGCAGACAAGTTATTCTTGCGGGCAGAAACAAGGTTTGGAGTAAGCCCCAGGGAATTTGGCCCCAATGAATTCGTCGATAAAATCACAACTGAGACACTGTTGGTTCATTGCATCGACGATGTCGAAGCAAAAAGTAAAATTTCTGAAGAAGTTCATACAAAAATGCCAAATTCTCAAATATTCTTGACCAAAAATCTTGGTCACAGGAAGTTACTAGG
>DAUW01000097.1:25617-48926 GCA_002505355.1 Euryarchaeota archaeon UBA229
AACTGTTCACGTGAGTTTTTTTGCGCTCTATATTCCATAAATAGCCGATAATTGGGAATAATAGTATCTCTGCAGGTAGAGCCAAAAGCGTGTAATTAGAAGCCTCAATACCGGTAATAAGTATTGAAAAAATTCGCACCGCAACAAGTGCTAAACACATGCATAGTATAGCCTCGATATACTTCAATTGTTCAGTCTTGAAGTACATTGCACCGCAACCGATTAGGAAAGAATATATCGTCAAGGGATAGAAAACGAAATTCGCGTCACCGGTTAAGGAAGTTGACGAGAGGCCAAAAAATCCTTGCGCATCCTCACGGGCAAAGATAATGAATACTGATAGTCCAGTGAGGAATATTATCCCTGGTGCGAGGACTAACTTGAGTTTGGTTTTATTTTCCATATCTTTTGGTAACAAATTAATCATATAAGTTTGAGCCAATTCGGCACCGCTTGATGAGTATTGGAAACGTTTTATTCGTTACTCATTTTCGACATTTGTGTAAAGTGATGGATACATGAAACTGGGGTTTATGTCTTCGTCCATCTGTACTACATAGACGCCTGAAACCATCTCTGAAATGAATAGGAACCCACGAGGGTCATATTGTAGTCCCCAATCAAATGGTATCATACACGAAGCCCAACAGTCAGCCATATCATAACCTAGATCTTCCTTCGGATTCTCCATCCATGTTGGTCCAGCAGGTAGATAGTACCCCATCGTGATGGTCTCTGATAATTGTTCAATAGCAGGGAAGCCAATTTCTGGTGCTGGGACTCCGTCAACCCATTGGAGGTCACTCCAGATTTGACTGTGGTCGGTAACCCAGTTACCAGCATGATAGTGAGTCCAATAAACGTGTCCATGTGTTCCGGTATCACCATTGTGCGGGCTGTAGATGTACCCCCCTGGAATGTAGTGATGTTCGTGCTCACTACCGTCAGGCAAAATACTGGTGCCGGGCAATTTCCACTTGCTAACCAAGAATGGCTTAGCTGGGTCAGTAGTATCGATAGTCCAGATGTATCCAGTATGGTTAGTGTTAGAACCATATTCAGGGGCGATCATAGTTAGATGTCGCCAGTTAATACCGTAAACAGGATCTTCTGGGCCAGTCCCACATTCTGCCGGCCAGGTTTCAACAGGGTCGGTTTCAGCCGCGCCATTACACAAAAGATGGTCATATGGTACTGCATAGTGAATCCAACCATTGCCATTGAGCGCTCCGCTACTGCCGCCCCATTCTTCTGGAGTCATGTTAGCGTGACCGCCGCCGTTTGGTCCATACCATCCGTCATCAGCACTCGGACACCCTAACCATCGCCCGACTTCGTAATCCTGTGGCCAAGATACTCCCTCAGGATCAGGGATTGGAGGAGGATTCGAAACATCGACAATACGGAGACCAGCATCCCAGTACGAGATGTATAGCAGTGCTTGGCCGGTTATTGGATGAATGTGAAACACATTGTCATGGTTGAACAAGGAGCCACCACAGGTAGTTTCTGGCTCTGGAGAATAACCACCCCAGCGAATAATCTCTCGGCTGACGTTTTGATCTTCATCATTGATGTCAGGTCGCCATGATTCAAAGCCAAGTGGAACATAGAAGATTTGCGTTCCTTTGTAGAATACCCCGGAGTCACCTTCTACCATTTCCGGGTAGGGGTCTGCACCATACAGGAACAAGTGACACTCTTCTTGCGCATATATTACTGGTGCATTTTCCCAATCGCAGTCTACGTGCAAGTCTTGATTGTGGAAACCAGCAGGCGGATTATTCCATTCTGCAACCTTAATTGGTTGATTTTTATTTGATACATCAATAACATCTAATCTATTGGCACCACTGTTAGCATCATCATCTTGCGGAATCGGGTCTAGGTCACTATTTGTCAATTCGTGATTAACTAATACCCAGTTGTTATCAGGAGTCACCTTGATGTCAATCATTCGTCCTACTTCGGCATAATAGGTTGACAATAGAACGATGTTATTTGGTTCAGAAATATCCAGTATCTCGAACTGGTTGTACGATGAGACATACGCATAACATCCACCAGTACCGTCTGGGTGTTTAACACAGTCTTCCATGAAGTTACCTTCAATTGAGATTTCTGAGGAGTCCCCAGGGGTTGGCCCTACATTCTTGAATTCAGGGAAGCAGGGCCTACCTGCAACATTGTCTAGCTCGGCTGGAGGTGCTACGTTCCCGTCACAGTTCAAATTGTGATAATCGATTAACTGCATGTTACTAGTTGCTAGTCTGTGGGCCATTAGGTCAGTATGGCTGTGGTTTTCATCCTCTATCTCGACAACTGGATCAATCCATTCCATTGTGCTGGCCGGCCCACTTTCCGTGTCTTCTGAATCGAGGTTCATGTATGCAATTGCTGAGATGACGCTTACGGTGAGTAAACTAACTAGAGCAATGACAATTATCTTGTCTGCAGCGCCGTCATCATCTTGTAGTTGCCTTCTTAGCATGTCGGTCGCTAATATCTGTTCTATTTCAATTAACGGGTAAAAAATTCATATAACATTAATTTGTTTTATTTAGGGATATAGTTTGGCTGAGTTCATGAGGAGATTGCAGTTAGTCATCGCTTTGCTCATCGTGTCCATGGCTCTAGTTCCCGGAACTGTTCAAGCCCATTCGGCCAGCACGTTCAATGTGATAATCAAACAAAACGACCTTCAACCAGGGTCTACTCAAATTGAATATAATGATTCAATTATGTGGTACAATGCAGATTCTCGGGAAAATATTACCCACAGAATTGTCTTTGACTCTGATGGCGACGGCCTGTACAATGGTTCTGCAGATTGGGATTCTGGAGAAATTAGCCGTGAATGCCCTCCTTCGGCAAACAATACTACCTCAAGTTGTCAGGAATCATTTCTCGTATGGTTCAATGGCACTTGGGGAGTTGGTGAGTATAATTATCAATCAATCGCCTCAAACGGAGAGGTGCTAAATGGTTCGATTGTAGTAATAGAGCATGTTGAGGAATCAACCGGCCCTTCAATAGGAGCAACGTTTGGCTCATTTGATGATACAGAATCTAATGACGAACCGGCTTCAAACGATAATACAAAGCAACTATTGTTGTTGATTGCCGGTTCTTCAGCCATCGGCTCTTTACTGCTGATTGTGCTGTTGCTTAGACGCCAGTAATCAGCCTTGAGTAATTAGGTGATGAATAGTCCTGACGTGAATCCCGGTAGCACCATCCTTGACCATAGTATTGCTTTTTGCACCCCAATACGTTCCAGCTATGTCCATGTGAGCCCATGTGATCTGTTCGCCATCTTTGTCGTAGTCTACATTGGGGACAAATTGCTTGAGGAATGCTGCTGCTGTGTTGGCTCCGCCCCAACGGCCAGCGCCCAGATTTCTCGTATCGGCAATAATAGAATCAGTCATCTCCTTTTCGAAGGCTGGCAATAGAGGCATAGGCCACGCCAACTCATCTACGGCGTTACCCGCCTCATGAATACGAGTTCTGAACTCATCGTTGTTTGACCATAAACCAGTAGCTTCGTGCCCCAGTGCAACAACGCAAGCACCGGTAAGAGTAGCGAAGTCAATGATGTACTCAGGGTCGTATTCCCCAGCCTTCCACAAGCCATCAGAAAGCACTAGTCGGCCTTCTGCGTCAGTATTTAGAACTTCAATAGTTTTACCAGATAGTCCCTTAATTACATCTCCTGGCCTAGTTGCGTTGGCTGCTGGCATATTTTCTGCCATGCAGGTAATTCCAACGACCTTACCTTCATGGCCAGTTTGTGCTAGAGCCTCCATAGTGCCAAATACTGTAGCCGATCCACCCATATCATACTTCATCTGATCCATGTTTGCTCCGGGTTTAAGTGAAATACCTCCGGTATCAAAAGTGATACCCTTTCCAACAAGTACCGGGCACTTACCTTTAATTTCCTTATTCATCTCAAATATTACCATGCATGGTTTGCGGGACGATCCTTTTCCTACCGCAACCAATCCGCCCATTCCGTCTTTCAATGCTTGATCGTAGTTGATTATTGTAACATCAACGTTGTCATACTGTTTGGCCCACTCATACGCGCGGTCAGCGAATTCTTCTGGGTACATGTCATTTGGTGGACAGTTGCCCAAGTCTCTTGACAGGTGAACACCTTTTGCGATACCGCGGTAATTTTCAACCATGGCAGTCAACTCACTTGCTTCTTTTTCTCCACAAGCAAGACGAATTTGCTTCACTGCATCGTCATCGTCATCACCAGCGTCATCATCCTTCATTTTGTAATGATTATATGAGTAGTCTCGAAGCATCATTCCCTCGGCAAATGCCGCCATGTGCGCTACTCCTGCATCAGAGAACCGCACAGTGAAATCATTACCGTGAATTTTCTTAATGCTTGAAAAAACCGCTGCGCCTGCTTTTCGATAATCGTGAACTGAAACACTGTCCGTTTTTCCTAATCCGGCTAGTATGACCTTGCCGTCTTCTCCGCCAACAAGGGAGATTGTTGATTTTGCTTTTCCTTTGAAATCGCCATCACTAAGGACACGATTTATTTGTGCTTTCATAGACTGCGGTAATCCTCTTTCGCAATCCTCAGGTATAGATTCGGTACCTTCAACCAGTGGTAGAATTAAAGTTCCATTGATGTTATCATTCACGCTTACAGTCATTTCCATGTTATCGCCGGTATGGGCGTATGACCGGTAGCATTTCAATTATCGTGTGCATCCTGCCGGGTAATATGTTCTACTTCCTCATCCTCTGGCCTAAGAATAGTAGCCAAACCGATTACTGAGATTATGACGGTCAGAGGATTGAAGATACCGTAACCAAACAAACCTTCAGCATTATCGTTTAGTTTGGTTTTGATTACCGAGGAATTAATCGCCTCGGTAACCCAAGTTGACGCATTAATTACCCGCTTCTGATAATATAACTGCCATTTACCACTGCTGCTGACGGGAACATCTGAGGTATCCATAGTGACTGTGGTACCATTACTTGCATTCACTGTGAAAGCCTCAGAAGTCCATAGTACCTCCCCGGTTGAATCAAGGTATTGTAGCGTAGCATTTGCTGTTGATGCTTGACCATCGTTGACGACTTCAAGAGTTGCAGTATCCGAGGATATCTCCAATGAACGAACATCTAACCTTGCCCTCCAGTACCACACGTTGTTAATCAGATACCTCATGACATCCATCTCCTCTTCTAAGCGGTCATTGAGGTTCTCGAATGATCCCGGAATAAATTGTTCATCATCGGTCTCAAAAGTAAAGGTTGGAAGACCCATAACGCCGTAGCCATAATCTCTACTAGTGCCGCAGTTAGGGTATAGTCCCTGGTTGGCATTTTGGATTGGTATACTCGAGATGTTAGCGTTCACATCATCTCTAATTTGCCAATATAGTTCCCAATCTGCTGGCTGGTGAGCCCACTTGCCCCATGGGTATAGCATGATCCAAACACCTGTATGCATCGTGACGTAGAGGTCTGCTTCTGTGACGTATTCATTCATGTAAATTGAGTTATACATTGTTTCTGCTTCACTGAATGCACTTGATCCTGGTTGGGTAGTAGGACAAGTGTTCCAATAATGGTCATAATTTCTATTCAAGTCGACCTGATTAATATTCCACCTAGTGTCAAAGTCGTTACCATCCGGATTGAGCATGATTAGCACGTGAACTTCAGTGGTTTTTAGCACCTCAATGGCTTCTTCATTTCCTTCTGCCCAGCCGTTGATATACCATTTTGCTGAGAGCCAAGCTAGCGCAGTGCCGAGATATTCGTTGCCATGATGCCCACCATCGATGTAAACGATTTCTTTTGGACTACCATCCTCTTTGGTATCCATCGACCAGTCAGACAGTCTTACTACCCACAGTGCTCTGCCGAGTTCTGACTCGCCAGCACTCATTAAATCCACAATCTCCGGGTAATCATCAGCCCACTCATTAACTTCTATGGTCATAGCAGCCCAGGTCATGTGAACATGGCTGTCTATGGGCTCTCCCGGCCAAGTTTGCTCATTGTCCGAGTCAGATTGCGCTATAGCGGTTGGAATCGATGCAAGCAACATGCACAAGACAAGGCTAACCGCTACTCGCATGAAAGTTCCTATCTATTCTACAACAAAAATCCTTTGATGTAGTTCGGTTTACCAATCGCTCGTAAACGCATTGGGATTGACGACTTTTTCCGATTCTCTTGTCCAAATCTGCCCTGCATCACCGCTGGAATAAACATCGGCAAATGGATCGATATCCTCAGCTTTCTTGCTACGCTGCATGTAAGCTTCGACGCTCTCACGCAGATCGGGCTTGAACTTCCAGTAATGGATTCGCCATTCTCGACCGTCCCACAAAGTGGTTTCCTCACTCTCAGTTGTAAGTAAATTATAATCTTGAAACATGTAGAAAAGGTTTCGATCTGTTGGTTCAAGGGCATTGTCAATGATTCTATTGTAAAACCCGAAGAACCCAAGCGCATGCTCTGCCATTCCTTGAGCGACCTCACTATCCATTTCTAAGTCGATATGTTGTTGTATGGCTTTGGTCAATTCCCCTAGTGTCATTCCCAATTCAACTACCCCCGGCGCAGGACTTTAGTCCCAGAACAGTATTAACTATTGTATACCGACCCATATTAAATCATCGGTAAAAATTGCAATTTTTACTGGAATCCGGGGAAACTCACCAATAATAATGACACCAAACCCTCAATACCATTACAACCTACCAAGGTGCGTGGCAGACGAATTTGTGGAGGGTAATTTCCTTGGTCTACCAGGTAAATCAGATAACCCAGATGTGGTAGTGCTTCAGGTGCCATATGAACTCACCACATCTTACGGCCAGGGCACCGCAAACGGACCAGCATCATGTGTTGAGGCGAGCGGCCAGGTAGAGTTGTTCGATCCAGTTCTAGGCCAAGACTTACCAGCCGGCTACAATATCTACACCGCACCAGCATGGGATGGCGAGGGCGCAACGCTCAGAGAACAGTTGGCGGGAATCACAAATTATCTCAACAAATGGCAGAATGGTAGCACGTTTCCAGTAACACTTGGTGGCGAACACGGCATATTGCCAGCAATAATCGAATCATTGACCACTCACCCTGCAATAGGAGGGGATTATTCAAAACTAAACCTAGTTCAAATTGATGCGCATGCCGATTTGCGCCAGCAGCTAGCCGGGGAGAAATATTCTCATGCCTGTGCGGCTGCGCGGGCGATGGATTTCGGGCTAAAACATCTCTACCAAGTAGGGGTTAGAGCCTTTTCAGAGGAGGAATACCGTCGTATTCAGCATGACGATAGTATTACTACCTTTTTTGCTGCAGACACGCTTCGTAGTGATGCTCAGTGGCAAAATTGGTTAGACACGCTCCAAGCAATAGATGGGCCTGTATACTTGACTATCGATATTGATGGACTAGATGGTACAATAGTACCCGCAACCGGCACGCCAGTTCCGGGCGGACTGAGTTTTTGGCAGGCTGTTGAAACAATTGAGGCGTTATTCTCTGCACCAAACGCGCAGGTAATTGGTATGGATGTCAATGAAATAGTGCCGCAACAGGGCAGCCCTCTTACACAATTCACTGCCGCTATGTTAGCTACTAAGGGCATAGTAAACCATATCAATAATAGGAATCAAGGCCGCTGGTAATATTGTTGGGTGTGATAAACAGTGTCGAACTCAAATGGGACTCATATTTTTGCTGATTACGTTGGCTTTTTTCCTGTAATAAAGGATGTTGAAGAATGGATTATCAAGTTGATGGAATCTGTCATTGACGACAGTTTAGCACGACGGGTCCATTCACATATTGAGGCATTCGATGGGACCATTTCACCGCCGGGTTTTGCCGCGGTTGTCTTACTGGATGAGAGTCATCTGACTGCCCATTGTTATTCAGAACAGGGCTTGCTAGCAATTGATTGTTTTACCTGCGGTGCAACCGATACGGCGGCAATAATCAAGGCCATGGATATAGCAATAAGAGAAATATCTCCTGAAATTAAATTAAAACAGCGACAATCATACGCTAGATTCACTAATGGGTGAAAGACTATGTCAATCCGAGATTTTGTAGACTCCAATTTTCATCATTTTAATGCTGGCGAGGTAAAGAGAACCGCACAATCGCTAGCCTCATTCATCGCAAATGGTGGCAAAATATTCTTGACACTGGCCGGCGCAATGAGCACCGCAAGGATTGGGAAAACCCTGGCGCCGCTGATCGATGCGGGTCACATAGTCGGAATTTCTTGTACTGGCGCAAACCTCGAGGAGGATATATTCTTACTGACTGCTAACTCACACTATCGTTCGGTTGCCAATTGGCGCGATTTGACCGCAGCAGATGATGCCAAATTATTCACTCAAGGCATGAATAGAGTGACTGATGTATGTATTCCGGAGAATCAAGCGATAAGGGAGATTGAGCGGTCAATCTTACCGCTTTGGCACGATTACTCAGATAATAACAAATCAGCCTTGCCGCACGAATTCATCTATCAGGCTTTGTTGGAAGATAGATTATCCCTATCTGGTAATTTATCGGAAAGTTGGGTTTTGGCAGCAGCAAAGAACAATCTTCCACTTTTTGTTCCCGGGTGGGAGGATTCGACACTTGGCAATATCTTTGCTTCCCACGTAATCCAGTCTAATATAGCGATTGAGACAATTAAAACAGGTATTCACTACATGACTGAACTTGCGCGCTGGTACCAACATCAAGACACGCCGCTAGCATTTTTCCAAATCGGCGGAGGTATCGCTGGAGACTTTCCTATCTGCGTAGTCCCCATGCTCAATCAAGATATGCAGAAGACAGTTCCGCTATGGTCGTGGTTCTGTCAGATTAGTGAGGCAACACCGTCATACGGAGGCTATTCTGGGGCACCGCCAAATGAAAAAATTAGCTGGGGTAAATTAACTACAACAACGCCAAAATTCGTAATCGAAAGCGATGCAACAATAGTTGCACCGCTAATTTTCGCATATATTTTAGATCAGTAATTGGTTTGGTTAATTAGGAGTTTACGCACATGAAAAGTAGCAATCGAGCGGATTTTTTCATCGAGTCCCTGGTTGTAGTGCTAGTGGTTTTTTCTGCATTTTCACTATACATAAGTGATGAGGCTACTGATGTCAAGGAGCTGGAATTAACATTATTATCTGGTGAAATCGAATTGTCGACTCGAGATTCGATGGATGCTTTTGGCTTACAGGATTTCAATGTAGGCGCAGTTGCCAGTCTTAATCTCTCTGCAAAGCATGTAGTATCTCATGATTGTAAGGACTGCAACATGTCGACGCGTGGAGTAACGTTACACGGAGAGGTAATAATCACTCAATTGCAAGATCAGCAGGACAGATTTGGCCGAATTGAAGGTAGCTTGAATTTCACGCACATAATGGTCTTTTCAGCGGCAAACTACATTGACCAAGAGCGCATTAATTTTGCCTGGTCTGCGGGAGATATAGCCTCATCATGGACGATATTAATCAATCATAATCCTCCAAGGTGGCTGCCGAACTACGACATCACTACCTTGTTTATTGAAACCACTCAAGGTCTTGAATCGAGGTCAGGCCCAGAGGTACTAATCAAGAATCCAACAGAAGAAAAACGCGTAATTTATGCGTGCTTACCAGATAGTTTCCTGTGTCGGAGCTCCTCGGCTGATGCTGTGTTAGTTGCGACGTATAGTAACGAGATAGAGACGGTTTTAGTTGATCAAACAGCATCATGGGAACATAATAATTTGGCTGAATACCCAACAAATAACTCAACCGAGGAATTTCCTTTTGAGATTCTACAGTTGGATAATGTGATACCTAATGAGCACGGGTTCACACCGTGGCATGATACAGCAATAAACACCGTAACATCATACAATATTACTGATGATGAAGCGAGGTTTATGCCACTTTCAGCGTGGTTTTACTCGATTAATATGGTACCATTAGAATTCAATATTAGGGGTAAATCATTGGTCCATATTAGTAGCCAAACCGCTGATATTTACAATATTCTGAATCCTGATAACTCACTTTCAATGGGACTTGTCATATATTGAATCAACTGTTCTGTGAATGGTTATTTATAATATAGACAACATAACTCAACTATGCGAAAACTGGCATACTTGCTGATATTTCTGATGGTGACTCTTACATTTCAACCGGTAGTCGCTAATAACGGTTCTCCGAACCACGTTGACCAGGCTGGGGGAACTGTGATCAGCGTCGATGGTTTCGTTACCACTAAATTCACTAGCGTGGGCGATGAGATAGAGATTTTTGCCAATACTAGAGGACATACAGGTAATACGGAAACGACCAGCACAATTGTTACTGCAGATATCCTTCACTATCCCGAAAATGACCCTATTGGCATCATTGTCCAGGGAGAACTGCCGCAGAACCCCGTAATCATCGATACTGTAGTAATGCAACCAACAGGATATCACGAAGACGACGCGTCAATAATGATATGGGAGGGAACCTACACAGTTCCAATTAACTCTCTTGGTGGAGTTTATGGTGCAAGTATAACTATGGAGGATAGTGGCCATTTTGCCACCGATAATCCAACCCAAATTCCCGATAAATTGATTGAAGAGATTGAGCAGTTGTTGCAAACTATTGACAGTACATGGGATGCTGCCAACCCGACGATGGATATGAAAACCGTCTTTGACAATCTCAACTCTCACGGTAACGGAGATTGGGGTAGTTTCGTTGACGATGCAACAAGAGGTAGCGGTTTTGGCGGTAGTTCGCAACTGTGGAACAATATGATTGACGCCGGGTATAACAATCCCGGTTATGACATGTATGATGGAGCTCGTTTTCTTGAAGCACTGATGGAATTCCTTGAGTCAACAGATCTGGATGCTGGCATGGCATTCATAACCGGGCTGTTTGTTTACGCCAACGAATTTCCATTGCCTAGAACAGTGAACGATTTTAGTGCTGTTGCAGATTACATCTCAGCATTTGACCCTATTGAGAACTTTACTAGGTTCTCCGGAACCGGAGAGTTCTCTGCTGCTTATGACGCAATGCTAGGCAGCAATGAATGGCAGGCACTACAACAAGCACTGGACAATCTAGCCAATAATACGATGATTTTCCAATCCTTCCAAACACTACTTCGTAACGTTGCATTATTGTCGATCTCTACGCACCCTGATGCGATAATCGCTGGTTTTGAAGCCTGGGTAGCTCCCTTGGCAGAAGGGGACTATGATAGCATGACGCCATTCCAAAAACTAGTCGTTAGTTGGTCAGAGATGGATGTCAATATTCAAGACCTAGACGGCGACGAATTCCCTGATAGTATTGTATGGGAATACGAATTGCTACTGAATACTACTGAAGGCTTGCAATGGCAGGCGAAGATGGAAACTGATCATCAATATGTCATGGACGGATTTGATGATTTCAACGAATTCGATATCGAACTTTTAACCATTATCAGAGACACCTTCGAAGACCCAACCTGGGAAAATGCTGGGGAGGCACTTCAAAACTTCGGCGAATGGGCTGCTAATGCAACAGTCTCTCGGGACTTAGAATGGGAGTATAATTGGGATTCTGAAGATGGCGATGGTGAAGGCAGTGAGAATTCCGAAGGGGAGGATTCGAGTACGGACACTCATCAATATGTCATCTTTGATGACTTACACCCAATCGAGACTTTTGAATTGAATAAGTACATACTTGATATTGGAATTGAGATGAGAATTTACGGTTTGTGGTATGATGATGATTACCCAGATAATTTCAACCTGACAATCACTGACTCTAACGGCGGCGAGTCAAATTTACTGTTGCTACGCAATCCACTGATAGACCGAGAAGCTTACTATGGGCGATTCACGGCTAGCGGTATCGAAACAGACACATATTCGTTTAGCCAGCCGCTAGAAACGTTTAGGCCACCCTGTGTTGATGATGGTTGTACCTTGGACCGTGCTGAGTTTATCATCGACACCTTGCAACCAAGCCTGTTGGAATCAATGCCACTCGAAGTAATGGATGAAATATTCATGGTTTCTGCTCTTGGAGTAATAGTTAACCAAGATGAAACGCTGTTAACCAATCAGCCTTACAATGTTGAATCTACGACTTATGATGCTGTCGACGGAGCACTATTTGGCGCCAATGTTGATACTGCGGTGCTCAGAGTCTCTCCCAGTCTAGGCGCATCGGCAATTTCTACCTTGTCTCCTGCTGGACAATTATTGATAACCAGTAATGAACCCTCAACGTTGACTGCAGACTATGACGGTAACGATGCTGTTAACGTGCTGTCAGTGACTGTTGAGCCTCGTTCTGAAGATTCAGATGGTAATGGCTTGTCTGATGACCAAGCGACGTTTACCGGTAGTATTGATTATGCGGGAGATAGTGCAACAGGTTGGGACCTTTCTTCAACACTAAACGGGCAATATTCACTGTCTGATCGTGGAGTTGCAGTCATCACTACGAGTGGTGAAAACGCTGAAGGTTTACAATTTAGTTTCTCTAACGAGATGCCATTGCCTAGTACACCACCATGTACTATTACCGCTGGCAATGAACACTGGAATAACAACGAAATCCATCTTAATATGAGGTATCAAAATTATTATGTTGAATCAGATGAAGGTAGGCAATATTTTGACTCTACAGAACCAATTTCTATTTCCATAGACTGGGGCGACGGTCAAATAACCCAATCCACCCCTAATACAGGTGAATCGGAACCAGAATCAGGCTACTATGAAATGCAAGAAACCCATATCTACGCAGCCTCCTCATCAGGACAAGAATCCTACAGCATAACCATCGATTATGAATTTGAATATGGTGTGCACTATTATCACAACGCCGTATGGAAAGAGAACCATGGTTTTGAAAAATACGATGAAGACGGCAATGCATATTATGACAATTCCTTCAATTCTCACGAGGAGTGGCTATACTGCAGATTGTCAGAACCTGAAACATCTGCTTTGCCAAGTCCACCGATAATTAACGAATTCATAACCAATGGTCCGTTCGAAGTCATGACTCAACAGTTACATTCCTCAGATGCAGATGGTAAAACCTCATTGACAGTTACTCCTCCCCATCCGGGAGCTTATGTGTCAATAGTACAATCTGAAATAATCCGTGCAGAAGACGGTAAAGCACTTACTGGAATAGGTTTGAACTTCGGTATTGCGACCCAAGGAAGCATAGGCATAGCTAATCTAGACGTGATTGATTATTTTTCAGGTCTACCAGTTTATGCTGCTAATACGACTCAACCAGCTCAATCTATTACTATTGAAGCGACCGGAATTTCAGATACGCATCACAAAGCGGTAATCGGACACCTGCCGCTAGACCTTTCAGTTGCGTTTGATGATGTAGACTGGTCGGCAGAACCCAGTATTCAAGACATGATCTTTAACCCTGGGGAAACCACCCGAAGCGTTGAGTTAACCCACGCAGCGCCGCTGTCGCTGGTTGGTATCTTTACCACCGAATCTGATTCGGCTGGCGAGAGTTCGATCGACCAAACCCTTGCACCGCTGGCAGTTCACTTTGGATTAATTCTCCATAACCCCAACGAACTATCCATCAACGGAGCGCTAGGGCCCGGCCAAACCACCAATATCGCACTTTCACAAACCGTTGAACAGGCAACTAAAATACTGGCTGTTGCATCTCCGAGTCATGGTTTTGACCCGGCAACAGTCGACTTCTCGACAATCACTGAATTAATCTCAAATGAAGGTTTGAGACCGGCAACGGATTGGGCCGGTGTTGAGGCAGAAATATCCTCAGTCTGTGAGGAAATAGATGCCTTTGGCGGCCACTCATGGAATCCAGAATCCGAGAATCACGAACCGATGTTGCATATCAGTGTAAGGCATCAATCACAGGCGATTGCATACGGCAATTATGAGGGCTACAGTGCGTTACTGACGAATCATAATCTTGTACACGAAGAAACAGGTGCTAGTTATAGCCACTTAGCGATTGAAAGTAACGAACTGGCTGAAGTAGTGGACCTGAATTATCCTACAACAGACATGCCGGAAGGCAAGTACTTGTTTACCACAGGCACGTCATTAGGCTCTTCAATCGAGGTAATATTGAACGATCGATATGGGCCTGATATAGAATCAGAAAATCATCAGAATAACTGCGACGACAGCATAGATTTGACGGATGAACAAAGCTTCGAAATCTTTGACAAATATGTCACAAGATTCAGCACTATTGCTTGGGGGCAGGGAACTAGCGCAGATTTGCAACTACCATACCTCTCATCACCTGTATCAGAGTATACCGTTATTGCCGTTGCCCAGCAGGGCAGCGGTTCAGCAGCGAGTCTGGTATCCGCAGTAAGTACGACACTATCGACTCCTAACCCAGAGCCGCCAACTATGGAGAATCTGAGCGTAGTTTTCATGCCGACAAACCCTTTGCCAGGCGACATTGTATTCCTGACTGTAACAGATGAGTCAAATGAACCTGTTGAGGGCCTGTCGATTACCGTCGTTCGGGAAGGCCAGACACTGACTAGCTTATTGTCCAACGAAAACGGACAAAATTCCTTCCCCATTCCCGAGGGTGAAATAACCATCAGAATTTCCGGCGGGCAGTACTATCCAGTAGAACTGACAATATCGGTTACGTCAGATGGAATAGATGACGATGGAGGATTACCCGGAGATAGAGATAGTGATGGTTATGGAGATTTACTGGATGCTTTCCCCGATGATGGAACAGAGTGGTTTGATACTGATATGGATAGTATTGGAGATAACGCCGATACTGATGACGACTCGGATGGATTACTCGATGATGAGGAAGTAAGCGCAACTCCGCAAACTAATCCACTCAGACCTGATACTGATGGCGATGGATTTTGCGACGGAAACATCGGTGTTGCGGGCATCTGTTTGGCCGGTGATGCATTCCCAATTGATTCATCAGAGTGGGCTGACTCGGATAACGATGATATCGGCGACAACACAGACATCTGTCCAGATACTTTAACGGGGGAAATAGTCGATGAATTTGGCTGCTCAGAATCGCAACTCGAAGATGACTCAGACGGTTTAACCGATGACTTAGACGACGGTACGGACTTATCGGATGAAGGATCGCAACAAGGCTCAGAATCTTCTGATACTGCATCAGGCTCGTTACTGCTGATTGGTGGCTCGGTCGGGTTGATTGCTATTCTAGTGATTGCCGCATCACTAATTTTACTGAGGAATAGAAGGGAAGACGCTGATGAAAAACAGTTCGTTCGCCAAGAAGAACTGTTTGAAACCGTTGCAATAACCACCACTACCCCGGCGCCTCCGTCAAAACCCCCGGTAACGGCTCGGGGCGAGATGTATGACGGTTATGAAGGACTTGAGTATCCATCAGGCAGCGGAAACTGGTTCTACCGAGACCCAGCATCAGGTGCTTGGGTGGAGTGGCGCTGAATCACCATCAAGTGGTAAGCATGTCAAAAATGGCAAAACCAGTTGTAATTGCGATTCTCGTGATTTTGTCTGTACCCGTATTTATTTCAGCACCACAAGCATCTATGTCGACTGAGAATATCTTTGAAGATTTGGCACTACAGCGGGTCAAAACCCAGAGCAATGACACGACAACTTCAGATCAACTGTTGGTACGGGTTTTCCATGATGATGGCGGTCAATTGACGGGAAATTTCAGTAGAGTGAACCAACTGTTAACGATAGAAACTGCTGCTCAAAGCAGCCAACAATCTAACTTCTCTCTCAATCACCCAGAAGTCTTTCTAAACCGACTCGAGTCACCAATATCAAGTTGGCAACAAGCATTTTTGACAAGAAATGAATCGATCGCTAACTCATCAAGCTGGGGGCAGGTACTTCAGCCGGTGAATGAAAATGGTTGGTGTGCTGAGGATGCTAATGAGCAGGAGACGAGTGCCTTTCAAGCAACTCTGTTAATGCTTCCAAAGAATTCTAATTTAGGCGTTGCATGCCCGCAATTTTCTGGTGCATCGGCATCTCAACCACCACAAGCGACCGAAATGATTTGGTTAGTATGGCTGGATTCAGCAGAGAAACCAATTGACTGGTTAGTGTTGAACGATTGGTGCGCCAGTCTTTCGGATATCACTGAGTTCACCTTCGAGCCGGCTGGAGTGAACATGTTATTCAAAGAAGCTGAACAAGTAGCAAAACAGGATCTCAGCCAAATATTACCAATTACCGGAATAATTCTATTTGCCTTAATGTTGCTATTTTTCCGAGATCTAAAGGTAACTGCGGTGACCCTTGGCTCGGTAGTCTTCGTCGTTACTGCGGTTGTTGGCCTACTACAGGTATTTGGCTACCAATTCTCAGTCATCGACGGCATCGCAGTACCAATAATAATGGGAGTTGCGGTAGATGGTGCATTTTGGTATAAATCATCGAGTAAATCGAAGGATGAAGTTAGGCGGATGTTACTACTGGCAATGGCGACCACCGTTGCAGCGATATCGTTAGCTCTATTCTCGCCGATTAAGGCACAAAGAGGTCTAGCATTAGTGATGATTCTTGGGATCGTGTTCGACTGGATATTAACACGTGTTGTACTGGAAGATATCTACTTGAGCTCGAGGCAGTCCGGATTAAAAGACTCCTCAGTAGCGGTGTTCAGACCAGTGGGGAAAAGGTGGCTGTGGCCGACAGCATTGACTTTACTTGTGTTGATTGCCATAACCTCTCCACCGGGAATTGAGACTCTAGATATTGAACAATTTCTCCCAGAGGATAGTGAATCTCTTGATGAACTCGATGAGCTACGAGATATTTACGTTATTGCTTCAGGAACTATAGTATTCATTACATTGGACATAGATACCGATGATGAGGAGAATATTGACCGTATCTTACGGTTCAAAACCCAGTTTAACCAGCACCCGAATATCATCTCATATGATACTGGATTAACGCAGCAAAATTTAGTATTGGGTATTGGAAGTACTCAAACCCCAAACTTCTCGGCGCTACAAGAAAACACCAGTGAATCCGTAATACTCAATGACCCATGGTTGCGCGTCAATGGCGAAATTGTTGGTGGCATGCTCATCGCAATCATCGATGGCGAAGATTCTGATTCTGCCTACCAATTCCTCACAGATACTAGACAATTGATGCATGATAATCAGATAGACGGTGAGATTGGGGGTCAGCTGATTACCGGTATTGATTTGGCAAAATCATTTGAGCAGACAAGGATACTTCAAATTCTAAGCGCGGGGGTTATCGTGTTCATGATTGCCTTTATGATGACTCGATCGGTTGAGAAGTCGGTGAGAATAGCGGTCGGAACAATCGCTGTTGGAATCGCTGTTGACGGATTAGCCAGCCATTTTGGGGGGCGCGGTGTAAATACCGCTCCAGCAGTCCTGTTGGGAATGGGATTCGCTGCTGATTATCTTTCCCATGCCAGTGATAAGACTAAGTCTTGGCGGCTAGATAACTATGCGAGATGGGGGGCTGCAATAACCTCCGGACTGGTTTTTCTTACAGTTTCCTTCAGCAGGTTCCCCCCAGCAAAAAACACTGGTCTGCTGCTTTCTTTAACCATAGTAATATCCGTATTGCTAGCGACCTGTTTGTCAATTGTCTCATCAAATAATTATTCCTTGGAAGAAGAGTAGGCGATAATATTATCAAAAAAAATCCTTAGCACGCATCATGCATCCGCTATTCGAGATGGACAATTACATAATTCAAACCAAATTTTTGAAAATATTTGGCGGCGCATTTTGGTTTAAAGACCTTGAAGACAATGTAATCGCTTACTCAAAACAAAAAGCATTCAAATTGAAAGAGGATATAGTATTGTATGGTGATGTAGCATGTACTCAACCACTATTGCAAATCAAAGCCCGTCAAATGCTCGATTTAAGCGCAACATACGATGTGTTTGATCTTACCACCAGTGAGCACATCGGTTCTGTGAAGCGTAAATTTTTGAAGTCGATAGTGAAAGATAGTTGGAAATTACTCGACGTCAACGGCAATCAATATGGTGAGCTGCTTGAGGATAGTATCGCTATACTACGTCGTTTTATCCCTTTGATTCCGGCGAAGTTCCACTTCGAAATACCGGGCCATGATGGTATTACGATTCATCAACAGTTCAACCCCTTCATCAAGAAATCTTTGCTAACTATTCCTCCAGGTCACCCTATGGATCGCAGAATGATAGCCGCCATTACTTTGCTAAACTCGGCAATCGAGGGTAGGCAAGGTTGAGCCTGACGGCGAATCAATGGTTTCATCATTAATACGCAGTTGGGCCTGTTGTGGCGAGAGTGGTTGTCATCGGTGCCGGCATCGCCGGATTAAGTGCCGCAATCCATGCGGTATCTAGTGGCCACCACGTCGTTGTGTTGGAAAAAAAAGCTCATATCGGCGGACGCGGAACGTCGCAAAATACCGACGGTTTCTCACTCCATTATGGACCGCACTTGTTCGATAAATCAGGCCCGTTCTTTGCCATGTGTAAGAAATTAAGTCGCGTAAAGCCGGCAATTAAGTCACTCAGGTTAGACAAGGTTGAAGTCGCCGGATTTGGACCAATTAGACCGGTTGGGAACGTCAAGCAAGCTGCGTTGAACAAGCGGAGCATTAGGCGACGAGACTTGTCCAACCCATACTATGAAGCGGTGAGATTTCTGTCATGTTGGGGGATAGAAGATAATGATCATCGAGTTAATTCGGTAATAAAATCCAAGCTAAGTGTGTCAAATGAAGGTTGGATTGGATTGATTGGTAGATTAGGAGCAGCCCTTGATGAGATAGGGGTATTAATTGAGACACAATGCGAGGTGACTTCGATTAATGGTCAGCAAGTCTTTCTTCATGATGGCAGAAATTTTGAGTGTGATGCAATTATATTAGCCTGTGGCGCAAGTGCAGCAAAACGCCTCCTACAGCAGATAAACGCAGAGCAGACAGACAGTAATTTTGGTAAATTAGGGATGCATTTTGCCACCAGTATTGAGGCGGGGCTTTCCTCAAAACCGATGGAAGGGAAGCAGTGCATTGTTGATTTAGACAATAATGCGGCAATAATCGATTATACCGCAATTCAACCGATGCTTGGCACTCTAGGTTCGCACATTTCGGCAATAATAGTAGATAACGATGAGGAGGATGGTCTCACTCGTCTTGAGAAGGTACTCAATCGTCATGTAGGTGGTTGGAAGAGGCATATTGTTACGGATTTGCGACAATCAAAAATTGCCGTTGGCTATTCTAATCGAATCGATGCCAGTTTATTTATTGGACACAAAATCATGTTGGCCGGGGCTTGGGTCAAATCAGATTACGTGCTCGCAGATGCGGCGGCCGAGACGGGCAAACTCGCTGCAAAGGGCATATCATCGATGCTGTAATCGATGAAATCGTTATTCACTACCGAGTCGGAGAAATCGACATGCGACTAGTTTCTTGGAATGTTAACGGCATCAGAGCCGCGATTAGAAAAGGGATAGACGGCTATTTTTCTTCAATTGATGCAGATATCTGGATGCTTCAAGAGGTTAGGGCCCTACCAGAGCAGTTACCTAAAAACTGGCAGTGGCCTACAGGCTATAGCGTCTATTTGCACCCAGCACAGAAGAAAGGCTATTCAGGTGTAGCAACCCTCTCGCGCTCGGCCATGGAAGTGATTAGAACTGGCAAACCATCAGCAGTTGACCCCGAAGATGCCGAGGGGCGGATAGTCGTATCACAGCATGGAGAATTAACGTGTATTAACACCTATCTTCCAAGCGGTTCAAGTGGTGACGAACGACAGCGATTCAAAGAAACCTGGATGAACGAGTGGCAGGCTTTTTTGCAGCCTTATCTATCATCAACAAAGCCAGTTGTGGTTTGTGGTGATCTTAACGTTGCTCATACCGAAGACGATATTTGGAATCCTAAAGGTAATGCAAAAATGAGCGGCTTTTTGCCGCAGGAACGCAGTTGGTTCACAGAATTACTTCACGAGGGATGGCACGATGTATTTAGAGAAAAATACGGTGAAGGCGCTAAAATTTACAGTTGGTGGTCCAATAGAGGTCAGGCTAGAGCTAAGGATAGGGGCTGGAGAATTGACTATTTCTTACTCAATGACGCAGCCAATAAATTAGTCACAGACATTAGAATTGAGCGGCAAGGTGGCCTAGACATTTCAGACCATGCGCCAGTAATTCTTGATTTAGATTATTGATGATTCTCTTCGATATCTGACAGAGCAATCATCAATTCATCGACAGTATCACGTAATGATTGAATGGAATTATTTTCAATAGTCACGACTAGTTTGACCTCAGTCCCCGTTTCTATGAGGTTTGCCTTACATCCGGGGCGAGATGCTGCAGCAAGGAAATCAGTACCAAGTTTTGCAGAACCATTCCATTCGATGGTGGCCCTGTATAATTCGACCATGAGCACTCCAAGAGGTGGGCTGATATGAGTATGACTCTTCGGTTGGACATGGCGCAGCAGGAGACGGATTTGAATGTCCTTGCCGGCGCCGGTGGTGTTGCTTTAGGAGAGGCAAGAACCAACCATGAGGGGAGAAAAGCACTCTTGTTAATTCGTGGCAATGAGGATACTACAGAATTTGAGAGTTTAGTCTCGACAATGGGGATTACTATTGTTGAATCAATTCCTCAACCTGGTGAACCAGATCCGAAAGGATATTTTGGCAAAGGTAGGCTACAGGATGTCGCTGATGAACTACGCTTGCGGGTCAGGGGCCACCCTTGGGAACAGATCGACTTGGTTTTGCTGCATACCAATGCGACACCCCGACAACTAGTTGCAGTTAGCGATGCAACAAATGTCGAGGTGTGGGATAGGGTTAGGCTGTTGTTATCATTGTTCACTGCCCACGCAAACTCCTTAGAAGCAAGAACCCAAGTAAGGATTGCTCGTTTACAATCTGACCGAACCGTGTTAAGAGAATTGGCGAACCAAACAACTACCGGCGAGCGAGCAGGTTATGGTGGAGGAGGTGTCACAGCTTTACAGGCAGTGATTGCTAATGTCAATCGAGAGTTAACCTCGTTGAGGAAGCGTCAGGTAAAGCACTCAAGAGCGCAAGCTGAACGACGTCGACAACGAACTAGAAGCGGCGCGGTAACTGTTGGTATTGCAGGATATACTAATGCTGGAAAGTCTAGTTTTTTTCTGAAAATGTCGGGCAAGGATGTGCTAGTTGAGGATAAGTTATTTTCAACATTAGAAACAACAGTAGGACGTTTAGCCGCAAGCCCTAGAGTGTTGCTTGCCGATACAATTGGTTTTATCGATAACCTTCCTAATGCAACATTAGATGCTTTTAGAGCAACTCTATCTGAAGCTTTGGAGTGTGACATGCTTATGCTGTTAGTTGATGCTACCGACACAATAGAGGAGTTCCAACGAAAAATCGCCGCGACGCAAAGAGAAATTAATGCTAGGTACCTTAGCGAAGATATAACAGATAGTTATGCAGAGCGGAAAATAATTTGTGTGCTTACGAAAATTGAGTCTTTGAACCAAGAGGCTATTAACCTAAAAAAGTCGATTGCAAGTGAGTTTGGCTATCCTAACCCGCTGGCAATTTCAGTGCATCAAGAAATTGGTCTTGAACAACTACAAGATGAGATGTTAGAACAACTATTTGGCCAGCCCGCTAATTTGCGACTGGTTCGGAGCGATGAAGGGAGGAGCATCGAAGGTTATCTATCAGATGTTTACAACGCTGGGATGGTAATCAATAAGCAGCCTCAGGCTAATGGGGATTTGCTAGTCACAGTCTGGATTAATGAACAATCCCTTGCTAGATTGATCGCTACCTCAGATAATCGCATTGAAGTCAAGTAGGAAGAAGTTCTCGCAATGATATGGGCGATGACGATGATAGTGAGGACTACATCGATGAGTTGACCGGGCTTGTAGAGCCAACCGGGGAACTGATGTTTGCAAGCTCAGGCTCTAAGTTGACAATCGAGGTAGATGAGTTGACTGGCTTAGGGAACTCAATTGCAGTACTCATCTTGGTGACATGCTTGTTGGGTTTGGTCAATGGTGTCGACTTTACTCAGCCTGAATCGGGGTTAGTTCGCCCCGATGAATTCGTCTTCCGATTTGCGCAAAATGCCCCGGATGAATCCGCAATATTCAATGGCTATGTGTACGATGATTTAGGCGATTCAATCGAGAATGCGACTGTGTATATTTCATGGTATGAAGAAGAGTACTGGAACACCAGCTCAACCCAAACTAATGAGGATGGTTTCTTCGAGCTGGAAAAATTAGACCCGGGAATAACTCGAGTCGATATTGTGGTTGATCGAGACGGCTACAAAGATATATTTTCCAATCGAGTACTACTCTCACCACCAGCGCTATTCGAGCCTTATGGTTTTACTACTATAGACTTCAATATTCCTTCAGTGCAGGAATTTGCTGAACAGGATTGTGCTGATGGTTCAGCAGATTGTTCAATCAGAGAAATCGATAATTCGCCCGAGCAAATGGAACATCCACTGATGGATACTGGAGCCTCAATGATCTATTCAACAATAGGCATCGGTTTTGTGGGGCTCTCATTACTTGGTGCAGGCTTCACTGTTTGGGCCATGAAGTCAGGCTCTGTATATCTTCTACGTACTGCCTCAGTATTGTCATTTTTCACGATGGGGCACTACTATTCGGCATGCTTATTCAGTCTAGTCGCCTTTATTCTTACATTTACCATCACTAAACCACAAAGAGTGATTAATTGATAATATTCTGAACAATCATCCACTTGTATTAACATATTGAACATTTTAACACGTGTTATGAACATGAACGGTGCATGTTGGATGCGACGTTCTCTAGGGGAGCCGGTTTCAGCACTTTACATCGATTCACAGAACAATGTGATTGCTGGCGGTTGGAATGGGCGACTTATCAAGTGGAGTGCATCAGGGGATGAACTCTGGAGTGTTCAGTTACCCGATAGAATAGGCTCGATATCAATCAACTCCAACGGCATCTACGCAACGGCAGGGCTACATATTTGTGCGGTCCAACCAGCCAATGGAAGTGTTATCTGGCAACAAGCCCTTGAGGGTAGTGCAGATACTGTTCTAGCAACTGAAGAATTGATTTATGCCACTTCATCAGTCTATGATATTGAACATAATGACTTTATTGAATCAGCCATTTGGTGTTTTGATAAACTAGGTAACGAGGTTTGGAAGCGCTACATGGCCGAACG
>DAUW01000080.1:0-6212 GCA_002505355.1 Euryarchaeota archaeon UBA229
GTGTATAAAGTAAAGTGAGGAGAACGATATGGACCGAGAACTTGAGACATTTGTTGATAGAGTAATGCAAGAACAACAATACCGTAGTGGTATATTCACCAATTGGGTAGAATATATCCTGCGTGGAATTACCGATTTTCGCGCCGCGCCTAACGTCAGAGGCTCACACAGCGTAAGGGATGGTAAGTAAATGGACGAATACCTAGATCAGTATATCAGTAAAGTAATCGATGAGCAAGTCTACCGCAATGGTATTGAGTTTTTACCTAGTTGGCTAAAGCGTATTTTATCCCGTAATGATTAGTTCAAGAATACTAACCTCCATAACGGACCAAATCGTCGGGAGGTCATGGGTAGATGGCTGCCACACTTGATTGGCCTATTAACTCCAATCGTGACCATCGCTGGAATTCTTGCCGGCGGGTGGTGGATGGGCGCCACAATATACCTAGCACTAGTCATATATCCGGTGCTTGATTTAATTGCTGGACAGAGTTCAGATACGAATCCCCTTGAAGAAGGAAAGGCATTCAACTACATCGTCCATGCGCACGCAATTTTAGTACCAATAGTAATCCTAGTATTATTGTACACTGCGCTGGTAAATTACACCGCTTTTGTTTGGTTGGGTGCAGTATCGGTTGGTCTGTCAAGCGGTGCTTCCGGAATTGTCACGGCCCACGAGCTTGGTCACAGAAAACCCCGGTCAGCAAGTTGGTGGCTTTCCCGTCTAGACTTAATGTGCGTATTGTACTTGCACTTTACTGTCGAACATAATCACACTCATCACAAGCACTGGGCAAGGCCCAGGGATCCAACCTCCTCGCCATGGGGACGCAACGTATACTTCCACTTCTTGCGAACTATCCCGTTACAGTTAAGGGGTGCTTATGCTGCCAAACCAAAGGATTTCACCTACTCTATGGCCGCACAGGGAGCCTTGCTTACTGTCCTACTACTAATCTCTCCTGCAGTTCTTGGGGTGTTCCTCATCCAAGCCCTAGTCGGTGTCTTCCTGCTTGAATTCGTGAATTATCTCCAACATCATGGTCTCGTGAGACAAGACGGTGAGCGAGCTAATGCTAGCCATGCGTGGGAAAGCAGGCATCGATGGTCTAGGTGGACACTACTAGAGCTGCCGCTACACCCGTCACATCACCTAAAATCTAGTACGCCATATCAAAAGTTAGATTCCCATGACGAATCTCCACAATTGCCCAACGGATACTATGTGATGTTTTGGACAGCTCTCATTCCACCACTTTTCCATCATCGAATGAAGAAAAGCTACAACGCATACCTGCAACGAACCTCTAATTCATAGTTTAACAGCCTTATAAATACTAGAACCAAATCATTAACCTGATAGTGGTTGACATATGTTACAAATTGATGGGTTAACCAAATCATTCGGCTTTGGGGCAGCAAAATTACAGGTCTTGAACGGCATCACATTAGAGGTAAAACAGGGCGAGTTAGTAGCGCTCATGGGGCCATCTGGGTGTGGCAAATCTACGCTATTAAACATCATTGGCGGCCTGTTGTCTGGTGACGGTGGTGAGATTACCCTCAATAGTAGAAAGTACGGTCGTAAAGGTCCGTCTGGTGTTGTTGATGTGAGGCGTGAATTGGTCGGTTGGATTTTTCAAGATTTCCACCTGCTCAACAATTTGTCAGCCATAGACAATGTTGCAGTCGCACTTGAACTGTCCGGAGTATCTACCAACGAAGCAGAACGAAGAGCAGCAGCAGCGTTAGAACGAGTTGGCTTGGGAGATAGGATGCATCATATTCCAGACCAACTGTCAGGCGGCCAACAACAGCGAGTTGCAATCGCTAGAGCGATTGCTGGCAATCGCCCACTTCTATTAGCTGATGAGCCAACTGGTAATCTAGACATAGCCAGCGGTAAAGATGTCTTACAATTGTTCAAGGATTTATGCCATGACGAGGAAAACCCAATTTCGATACTAATGGTTACTCACGATCCCGAATTGGCGGCAAGTGCAGACAGAATGCTACTTTTACGCGAGGGTAAAACTGAGACCTCAGATATCCGCACAGCCTGGGGCTTAGAGGATCAGACTGGTGGTGAAGAAGAGTGACAGATTCTGACAAAGTCGATCCATTTGCAACCTATATAGTGCCTAGGGTTAGTCGTATTGAAAGATGGCGGCGAAGGGTTAGGGATGCACCAGAAAATATTCGCTTGGCTACGCAAAGTGCGTGGCGCGGTAGAGAGCGAGGCTTAGCAGTGGTTGCCGGTGTATTCCTAGCTTCGTTAGTTATTACCACGGTATTTTCCTATGGTATTGGGCTGTCGCAGATTTTCTTCGATGAATCACTTGATGGCGAACCTATCGATGCCAAAGTTGAGTTCAAAAAAGCACCGACAGCAGAGACCTCTGGCTGGACAAATAGTACTAGTGTTATGCAGGACGTTTGCCAAGAATTGATGACCGAATATAGCCAAGAATTGGCTGACTGCACATTGGTTTTGGGTCGCCAAGGCATCCATAGTTCAGGTTTCTTTAACGAGGACTTCCTGTATGCCCAGCCTCTCGAGATGCGCTCAATAGTTGACAACGACAACCCATACTGGGTTAACACTACTTTTGAATACCCTGAACTGAGGGAAGCAGGTCCGCCAATCTCAAATTATCGCTCGATCAGATTTATGGGACCCAGTGCGTTTGACGGTGAATTTGCTGAACGCTATAGTGCAAGTATTATCCAAGGGCAGGGCGAGTGGCCCAACCCACAGAATATGTCTGACCAAAGAGGAGTCATATTACCAGCGAATATCGCTTCTCAAGCAAAGGCCAGTGTTGGAGACATTCTTGATGAAATAACTTTTGTTTACGTTATCGATAGTGAATTTTTCGATGCCGGTGGAGTAGAGTTGGTGGAGACCTGTCCAGGCGAAGCATCAGCCTCAGAGAATGGGAAGATATACTGCCGCATGCCAATGACGATCACCAATATGAAGGTGGTAGGAATTTATCAGCCATGGGACTTGGGTAACCCAACCCTTGGTCCAAATCCAATATTCACCACTTGGACAGCACTGACAGACGAGCAATCTGCGACTCTGATGGAGAGAGACCACGTTTACTTGGGACTAGCCGTGGACAGGTCTCAACTACCAACCTCATCAACAGCTGATGCTAGCGATTGGCTAGATAACCTAAAAGTTTCAATTATGGATAGTAACTATACCTCAAGCGAAATTGAGTTATTCTACACCGATATTGTTGGTGGAACAATCACGTTCCTAGACATATTCCTCGCATTTATTCAGATTTTCGACTACGTCATAATGGTTCCAATAGTTGTGATGTCTCTTGCAGTTCTTGTTTACGGGCTAATATTGTCATTAGAGCAACGGCGCAAGGAGATTAGCATACATCGAGTAATCGGCGCGGACAGTCGTGGTTTACAAGGCATGGTGCTGTTAGAACTCGCAGTTTTTGCCTCTGTCGCTTGGATTGCTGGTTACTTACTGGCAATGTTTGCAGTACCAATTGTTCTCTCAGCTGTCGGCTTCATGCAGTTCAAGTCTGGCAATTATAACATCGATCCAACTTTGAGTTTTGGCGCGACACTCTTTACTGCGCTGAGTACAATTGGACTTGCGCTGTTATTTGGCCGAAAGCGAGCACGAGATTTCATCGATCTTGAGATCGAGGAAGGGGTGAAAAATACGACAGCTAAATCCGAACCGAAATACTGGTTGCATTGGTCATGCTTTATCCTAGGATTCATTTCCGTGATTGACACATGGATGGAAATGAATGGTAGCGAAAACGGGATTATTGAGAACTTCTTCCTCGAGGGCCTGTTCGGGATATTTGGTCCATTCCTATTGTGGATTGGTGGTGCGTTAGTTCTTGGTCGGCTCGGTGCTAAAGGCCCTCAAATAATGCAGGTAGTGTTTGGTAGGACAAGATTACTCAGTGATGTAAAGCGTGGCTTGAAGGGTTCAGGTTCAGCAGAATCAGTGAATCGTCTAGCGGTAATTATGTTGCTGACACTGTCGATAGTCACTCTTGCGGCAGTTCAAGGTTATACAGGTTCTTTGGTTGATGAAAGAACCATCGATGCTAGAGTTGGTAGCGACCTGCAGATTACTTTTGAGGGAGCACAAAATGAATCTGGCGCAATTGAAATATTACGTGATATATATCGCAACGATGCCGTAGTTGACGCGACTACCATACCTTCACTAGTGCTTAAAGGACCCGATGGAGACTACATCCAAACCTACGTGATATTAGATAGTTCACGCGCGGTCCTCAATTGGAATCAACAGGCTATTCCAGGTAAAAACGTCGACGCAGCCTTAGACAGATATGCTAGCGGAGGATTTACTGCTGGAGAGGACTCAGCATTCACCCTTGATTTGGCAGGCTCTTGGTCTAATTCGGAGCGTTTGGATGATGTTCTAATCGGTGAAAGTGATGAACGAAGTATGAATATTGAAATGATTTACGAGACTCTTAGTATCAATATATCTGTTACAGATGACGCAAGCACGACAGATGACGTCGAAATCGACTGGGAAGCAGCCCTATTTTCCTACTCCATGCTAATGAATACAGATCTTAGCGGAGTCGACTTTTCCAATCAAGACCTCAGCGAGCGTGATTTCAGCAGAATGGATTTCACTAATGCCAATCTAAGTGGTGCCGACCTGTCGGGCGCAGATCTGAGTGAATCGTTGTTTTTCAGAACCGATTTATCTGGCGCAGACCTTACCGGAGCTAATCTAACAAATGCTGTCATGGTTGAGTGGTTCGGGGGTTCCCTAGATAATGCAGTTTTCACAAATGCGACACTGTCTGGAATGTTTGGGAGTGTTGACTCAAGTGCGGTAATCCTCGATAACACAGTGTGTGCCAGTGGGAATATTTCCAATGACACAGGATGTGATGAGTTCACCACTTTTACTCCAACACCACTTACTGCGCCTATTCTAATGACAGATTCTCCGGTTCAAATCGTCCGCAATTCGGTAAATTCATCGATTAAGTACATGGGCTTACATGAATTTGTTCCCGGTCTTAATACCTCGATAATAGCCGATTCGCTGGTCATAGGTGAGTCATCGTGGCGCAATTTTGTGGGTGGCGCAATTGTCGATAATTACTCAAGTAATAATTGGATAATGCGAATTGATGGCGTTAGTGGCAGTGACTTGAAAGCATTAGGCTCTCAGTTGGAAGCTGATTCAAGAATTGGGGAGGTAGTAGATTGGACAACTGAGCACGAATCAGTTGAGCGTAATGGCGGATTGATTTTTGGCACACCGGGGTTACTTTCATTGCAATTTGTGGTCGCAAGTATTGCTGCGGTAGCTTCTAGTTTTGTTTTCCTGTCGTTAGTGTTGAACCAACGCAAGAAGGAGTTAGCAGTGCTACAAGCTATCGGAGCAAGTCCGACCCAAATTCTACGCTTGGTATTATTTGAGATTTTATCAATAATTGTTGTGTCAATGTTGCTCGGTCTAGTACTGGGTATTGGCTTAGCATTCTCATTCAACGGTTTCTTTGACGTGTTTGGATTCATATTCCAGTTGTTCGGGGGGGCATCAACTAATATCAGTCGAGAACTTGTTTACCCGTGGTTCGAGTTGACGTTAGTCTCAATTTCCGTATTTACTGCGGTGGTTATTGCGCTGTTATTGACCACTAGAAGAGCGCTTAATTCTGACCTTGCTATGGTCTTAAAGGGGGAATGAAGGTGGCAGATAGTATCCTAAAAGCATCATCACTTTATCACGTCTATCAGTCTAAGGCCGAAGATGGTAACGTCGTTGCACTACGTGGCATCCACATCGATGTCAAACAGGGCGAGGCTATTGCAGTGGTCGGTCCCTCCGGTTCAGGCAAATCAACATTGATGAAGTGCCTTGGTGGGTTGATGAAACCAAGTTCAGGTTCAGTAATGCTTGCTGGCAAGAATATGACTCGATTGAGCGGCAAGCAATTAGTACATCTCAGACAAAAAACAGTGTCATTTATTTTCCAAGAAGGTAATTTACTGCCCGACATGAATGCGAGAGATAACGTAGCGCAACCGCTTAGACACCAAGGCATATCGTCTCGTAAAGCGCTAAAATTAGCCGACGAAATGCTTGACCGTCTGGGTATTCTACATCGAGCCAAAGCCTTGCCAATGAAGTTAAGTGGCGGAGAACAACAGAGAGTGGC
>DAUW01000080.1:6612-19163 GCA_002505355.1 Euryarchaeota archaeon UBA229
CGCGAGGTTTTAGCATTGTTCAAGGAACTGCATGAAAATGACGGGGTGTCGTTTTTGATTGTAACTCATTCAAAGGAGGTCGCATCTTTTGCCGACCGTTCGCTTGAGTTGCGGGACGGTAGGTTTGTCGCTGAACACGGTGAAGGCGTTGACGTAGAGGATTTGTCGAAGGCAAGAGAACTAATCATCGATGAAACAGGAACAGTAACCCTGCCCCCGGATATTCTCCTCAAAATCGGCGGTCCCGGCAAATATTTGACCAACGATATCGATAACGGGCGCCTAATGTTGCAGGGTGAAAAAGTGGAATCGATTGGCAAATTTGAATTGGCGCAGATTTGTCCTGCTTGCAAGTATGACTATGGTGACAGCGATGTTCAAGAATGCCCTTCATGCGGATCTACTAGACCAATGATCGAGGTCTAATCATGCGCCAGCTAGTTTCGCTAATTTCGTATCTCGAAGCGTTTTCTGCATTACTGTTGTTTAGTGTTGCGATGCCGGTGAAGTATATTGGAGGCAACCCCGAACTTGTCTCAATAGTGGGGGCAATTCATGGTGGTCTTTTCGTTCTTTTCGTTGGTTTGCTGTTGTTTGGGGTTGGTAAGCATTGGAATAGAGTTGCTTTCTATCATGGGTTTATTGCGGCCATAATTCCTGCCGGACCGTTTCTATTTGATGGCCTACTTATCAGCGGGGAATATGACCTCAAATGATTAGGCTGCTTTGACGCCTTCTGGCCACAACACCAAAATCAGCGTCTTACCCCTTGTTTTGGGAGTGTGGGTGGTTTCACGATTCATCCAGACGATAGATCCGGTGGGATAGGTCCCCTCATCATCCCAAACTTCGCCCTCGAGCACAAGGTAAGCCTCTCCACCTGGGTGCATATGCGGCATGAATGCATCAACGGTTACTTCTGAGTCTGCATCATAGAGAACGAGTGAACACTTGTCTTCGCGTTTTAACTTGCCAAGGCGGACACCTGTTTCAAAATCGCGCCATGAAATATTTTCCTCTAACCACGCTTTATCGATATTGAAACTCAACCAGCTTGACATGTCATGAGTGAAGACCATGACAACCCGTATCGGCATAACTTCATGATTTCTTCGGATATTAGGCGTAGGTTTCAAACCGAATGGGGCTATCACGTAGTGAGTACGATGGCAAGTCAACCTCTGAGTATGCCGGACTTTCCTCCAGCAGGTCCGTGGGATGCTTATGTATCAGTAATTATTTGGATACCGTTAATATTGCGTATTCTATTCTTAATTGTCCCGTTTAGAAATGCCATAAGAAAGTTAGCTCCTCATGCAGGTTGGGCCCTTAAACAGGTTCGAGAACTACCGGTAAGGGGTTTTGGTCTACTCGCTGCGAATGAGCTCCTAGCAATACTATTTCCACCATTGATTGTTTTACTTGTTCGTTTACTATTTGATCCTATAGGATGGCAAGATTGGAGTGATGTATCAAACTTAGGGGGGGCTATTCTGTTGTTATTGTTGTTTTTTTGGGTGTTTTTTGATATCTTCAGGATTGGTAAAATCCGCAAAATGCTCAAGGCGGTTGCCAAGCATGACGTTAACAAACTGAGAAAAGTTGCCGATACAGGACTTTCAGTTCGCTCCTGGTTGCAAAGATTCGCTAATAGGGAGAGGAACAATCAACCTGCAGATGATACTGCCTTAGTCAAAGAAACTGGTGGTAGAGCACTTAAGACTGGGATGCTTATTTGGGGCAGCAAGATCATTAAAGCTAGGAAATTAACACCTGCTGGGTTGCTTTCTAGCGTAGCGGTGGGCGCCGCAATAGAAGTGGCCAGAAGTGGTGCAGGTAGGATTTCAGATATGGTCGACAATAAGATGCAGGACGAGTTTGATAGGGTTGCAGAAGTCAATTCTAGAACTCTGTTAATTTTGTTTTCTAGGGATTTATTCATGGGAATTGCGCCACTAATAGCTCTGGGTTTACTACCAATCATCTTCTGATGTTTCCATTAGTTTCATTGCTACAGGTCGCTTGGCTAGACTGAGGGGTAGTTATCGGGCACCTAATACTGATGCGTCACGGGCAGTCAATGTGGAACTCTGCGGGCCTGTTTACCGGGTGGGTCGATGTACCTCTGACCAATGTGGGCATCAATGAGGCAATTGATGGCGGTAAGGAGATTGCCGAATATGATATTGATGAAGTCCACGTTTCAACGCTAATTCGTGCGCAAATGACGGCAATGCTGGCACTAGCGCAAAACAAGCATGGAAAGACGCCCGTGTTTCAGTATCCAGAAGCTGATTCCAATAAGGTCTCAGACAATGAAGCGAGAATGATTGAGTGGGCCCAAATCAAGGGGAATGAAAGCAGGGCTGCTATCCTTCCAGTGCATGTATCATGGCAATTAAACGAAAGGATGTATGGTGATCTCCAAGGGTTGAACAAAGACGCAACTCGGGAGAAATTTGGCAAGGACCAAGTTCATATTTGGCGTCGTTCCTTTGATGTGCCACCTCCAAATGGTGAGTCCCTTGAGTTAACTGCCAAGCGAACGATTCCTTACCTAGAGGACAACATTATACCACAATTATCTGCAGGTAAGACACTGTTTGTCGCTGCTCATGGCAATTCCCTCAGGAGTATTATCATGAGTATTGAATCGTTGTCAAAAGAGCAGGTCTTATCTCTGGAAGTGCCAACAGGCGTGCCAATTATTTACACCTATCAAAGCGGTGAATGGTCAAGATTGGACTGATACGCTGTTTTTTGTATTATGACTAGGTTTTTTCAGCGTGGTCAATAGTTTTGCCAATTTTCATGTCGCAACCAAGGCCGCGGTTTTAGCATTACTAATTGCCTCTCCATGGTTGCTTGTTCAAGTTACGATAGTGATTCTAGGACCTGATAAAGAGATTACCGAAATGCCGGTTTGCAAGTCCACAAGCGGCAACTGTGCCCATTTAGGTGGTGGTGACGATTATCGATTAAATGAACAATACTCTACCTTCATCAATCAATCAGCAGATTCAATTTACAACAACCTAATTGAGTATCTTAATTACCATGATTGGCGATTGGTTTACGAAGATTCGCCGGGTGAGTCTTACTTTGTTCACTTTGTTGAAACAACCAAATTTTGGCAATTCCCCGACGATGTTATTGTTTTAATTCAGCCAAATGATTCTGGTGGTTGCTTGATTGAAATACATTCGGAGTCTAGATTGGGGTGGGGGGATCTCGGGCTGAATCCAGAGCGAATTGATACAGTCTATCGTGAATTAATTGCTCCGAATTGAATCCCAGCCATATGGCAGATTATTTTCATCGGTAAAAATTACGTTAACTCCTAAACCGGTCTTGTGGAAGGCAATCAACTGAACTTCATGAATCATATGACCGCTCGGGGCGGTGCCAATAACTGATAGGTCTGATTTGGTTGTCCACACACTGGCTTTTTTTGCTGCGACTTCTCGAACTGCTTCCTTGCCTAGAATACGTCGCTTACCTTCAACGTCGTCAAACCACGGGAGTGGCCCAGAAGGTGAAAACCGCAACCCCAATATCAAATCAACACCTGGTGTTTCTTGGGCCGCATCTGCATCTGCTCCGCTAGGTATTGCTGGGGCGTTAGGATGGGTGTGTAACCAATGGGTAAACCGGCCTGCTCTTGCGCCTCTGGACGGGGCAAAGATGTCATCAGTCCAGTCCTCTGGCAGGTGATGGACTGAGTAGGAATCGCCTCGATTGACAATATGTGCTTCGTTGATTAGGTAGCCTTGGCCTTGGAATAGACCGTCTACCTGTTGTGTACTGGTAAATAACTGGTCTACTTCTGGGTTCTGTTGTTGCATAAAATCAATATCAAGACCAACCAATATCTCATCAGGTAGTGACTTTAGGGCCCACCAGACAAGACTCTGGAAAATTTTTCCCGGCATGTGTAATTGCGCAGCATAGGAATTTCGCGATTCATAGGATTCAAGGTTGTACGAACCCATAATCTCCTTTAACCACGGTTCGACCATCTTATCATTCTAACCGAGGTGGCGGGTATTCATGAAACTGACCGTTGACCAATGATTAAATTCATAATCCATCGATTATCAATTGAAACTATGGCGCGCAAGAAGCGAGGTATTGGGAAGATACTGGGCGCCATAGCTGGTAGCCCCTATGAGAGATTGCTAAAACAGGTCGACAAACTTGTCGAGACGAGCGTCAATGAGCGGATGTTAGCAAAGAACCTAGAGAAGTTAGTTAGTATCACCGCCGAGAACTACGATGAAGAAAAAATCGATGAAGAAGAGCATGATCTAATTGTTGAGGCTATTGAAGAAGCAGATCCGGAGGGGCGTACCTTCCCAAAGATGGATGAGGATGAGGATCCATTTTACCAAGGGGATGTCCCCGATGCCCCACAACTCAAGGGCAAAAAGCGGCAGAATTTAGATCAATTGATGAAGGCGAAAGGGAACGAATTCACAGGAAGTTTTGGCCGAGACGAATTTGAAGATTACAAGTCTAGAATGGCGCAGGAGTTTCTCAAAGAATCAGACAAAGCGATTCGTGAAGGCGATCATGTAGCAAATATCGGTAGTATAAATCGAGTATTTGCCGATGTTGACGAGGATATATCACGGGTTAAACAAGAAATAACCGAAGAAACGGGCATGCTCGACCCAAATGCCGAGGACGACGACGACTACCCAGAAGGTTACTCCGTCGACGAGGATGGTACAGAGTGGTTTGAAGATGAGGATGGTTATTGGTGGTATCGTCTTGAGGGTGATGAAGACTGGCAAGCGTACGAGGAATAAACTGGCCTTGCTACAATTCTTGTCGGCGTCATTCTGCTAAGGAAAATACCACATCACTATAAGTAAATCAGCATTTTTGCTGTTATGGGAAACGTTTTTTTTGCGCTCACCAACCAGAGTGTTGAGCGACCAAAAACCGTCCTAGTTTGCGTTTTTATTGCTTTATTGGCCTTGTCATCAGGCGGCATGTATTTACAATTTGATAATAGCGAAGATGGCTTTTTCCCCGATAATGAAACTGTTAACTTGCTCAATGAAATCGAGGACGAGTATCAGGCCTCGGTTGATTTTATCAGGGTTATCGATGACATCGATAAGGGTGATTTACAGACAGTTGAAACCTGGAATCAGTTGGCCCTAATCGAGGCACACTTACTACTTGATGAGAAATTTCTTCCCTATCAATACCCACTTTTTGGGAGCCAACCTAATTCAGGTATGGCGAGCAGTGTAATTCAATGGGCTAGTCTGCAAGATAGTGCAAATTCAGAGTTGTGGATTGCTGGTGTGGCCAACTCAATTGAGTTAGTTAATGCCTCGAATTCCTCTGCGCTCACCGAGTCACTAGCGTCATTGAATCTAACTGCTACTGAAATCCCAGCTTTCCAACCGGTAACAGCTAGTCGTCTGACTAGTTGGGATTTCAGTGGAACTGAGTTGTGGCAGCAGAGACTTGACTCGGGCGCCAATCTAACTGTCGAGATTGATACCCTGCTGAATGCATTGGAGTCACTCGTTACGCCGGAAAATAATCGCAGCGCCCAAGAAAATGGACAGATCCTTTCTTCAACCGGTCCGATAAGCGGCCAATTGAATATCCTTAGAGGTCTACAAGATATCGATTTTAGGGAATCAATGTTGTCAAATATTCCGGTTAGTGAGCGAAACGACCCGTGGAATATGTCGGGTCCCATAATCACTACTTTGGTAATTAGCAATGATCCAATCGTTTACGGTCAGGACGCTAGTGAGTTTGACCGGGTGCAAAATGACATCGATCGATGGTCAGCAGATCTACTCACTCGGATACAAGACGATACTAACGATGATGAGATAAGGACATTTTCTTTCGCACAATTTGGTGTTGGCTCCACGGCAACGCTAGGTAAGGAGATCGGTATTCTAACCGGCTCAGCATTTTTACTACTTGCGACCATTTTGTGGTTTAATTTCCGGAGTAAGAGAGAAACTGCTTACGTGATGGGGCTTACTATGCTGGCCATTGCTGCAACCTATGGATTCTCCGGTTGGTTAGAGTTCATCGGCGTCAGTATGGTGTTTAATGCGGCTATGAATTCAATACCAGTGTTGTTATTAGCAATCGGGGTGGATTATGGTTTACACGTCGTTTTGAGGATTAGAGAGGAACTCAAGAATTCGGTTGAAGGTAATACCGCTGATACATTACGAGATTTCTCTATCTCAGTAAGGAAATTAGCAATCCAAAGGGGGACAATATTTACTTCGATAGCATTGCTGATTGCAATATTTACCGACATGGTTGGATTCTTGTCATTTAGATTCTCTGCGCTATCATTCTTACAAGTATTTGGTACAGTAATTGCCATCGGTTTGTTTTTGATATATTTGCTCAGCATTTCTGTTTTACCCGCACTGATGACGCTGATTCCGCCGAAAAGATTACCACTCGATAAAGCGAGTAAAATTGAGATTGGTCCAGTGGCGAAAGCGCTGGGTAAACTTTCGACTCAGCCGATTAAAGTGGGCGTTATCGCTGTACTGCTGCTAATTCCCATGTTTGTTGGGTTTCAACAATTAGAGGTAGGCTTTGAGCAAAGAGACCAATTTGACCAAAATATCGAGGTCGTAGCAGATTTCATCATGCTATCAGATGAGTTCCAAAGCAGTCGGTCTCCATTGTATGTTGTCTATGATGGTAACGTGCTTAGCCAAGAGGGTCGAGACTCATGGAATATGACTATGAATGCAATATCAGCCAGCCCAGATATTACCGGCGTACCCAATGGGTTGTGGGATTTGATTCAGGAAGCGCGCATGCAGCATGATGTGCTAGACAACATAATCAATGATATTGATGCTGGACAATCCGGTGCCTGGGACGAACTTTCTGATTGGCTACTGGTTAATCAGACCGGCCGGCAAATAAGCGGAGCACTGTTGCACTCTGACGGCCAACAAACCCTAATTTCGTTTCAGGCAACAACTCTTGATTGGCAAGCAACGGTCGACTTAAACAACAGAATTGAATCAATCCTTGCTGACGTTGAGCAACAAGTACCGGATGAGGCCGAGTTACGAGTTAGTGGGCGCAGCTTAATCAATGCCCAAACTACCTCTGACGTTGCTGCATCGTCAGTACAATCAACTGCCTTGGTGGCGATTGTGATATTGGTGATGTTGGTCTCCATACACTCTTATCGGCAAGGCAGTGTTGGACAAGGTTTTGCTAGGGGCATTGTCTCATGGATTCCATTGATGATGGTGGTTTGTTGGGTATACGGGATTATGGGATTCACAGGGTATAATATCAACCCACAAACGGTAACCATTGGAGCATTATCATTGGGCTTAGGTGTCGATTATGCAGTGCATTTTACCACACGCCTTGAAGAGGAAGTAGAGCATAATCCGCTTGGCTCCCAGCAAGAATGGGTCGAGAAGGCCTCTGCAACAACCGGGAGGGCAATGTTCGGAGCTGCACTGACCACCGCCGGTGGATTTGCGGTGCTAAACTTATCAGCACTGCTTCCACTACGGCTATTTGGCCAAGCATTTGTCGTCGCGATAACGCTAGCTTTGCTATCAAGCCTAATTCTACTCCCTGCATTTTACACAAAGTTTCTCGCTAGAGATGCGCAAAAATACTTGGAGGAGGAATAATTATGGAAATAGAAATACTAATGTTTTGGATATCGTCAATATATATCGGACCGATTTGGGCGCTAATGTGGTTTGCTCCTAGAAATAATATTACCAAGAAATTTGTTGGTGATATACGCTTTACGGTTTTGCCACTGTGCATACCTTATGCTATTGTAGCAATCCCGGAAATTCCGACAATTTTGCTGACATTGGGTAGCGATATGCCAACACCAGAACTGGTTATTGACTTTTTTTCTGATGATAAGGTGGTGATTTTAGGTTGGCTCCACTTTTTGGCTTTTGATATCCTTGCTGGACGGTATATTTGGCTAAGAATGCTTGCCTGCGATCGACCAATATATGTCTCTACACCAATCTTAATCCTAGGCATGATGGTGGCACCATTAGGCTTCTTGATCGGTATTTTAGCCACCCAAGAATACAGTGAGTTACTGCCATTCAGTATTAGCGACGCGCCGAGCAATGACACCAACAAATTATAAGACATTTCCAGTTGTTACTAACATGGATACGAAGGTTGCTCTACTTTCTGGCTTTTTGGTCATGCTACTTGTCGGTAGTGGACTACTAATTATTGTCGACAACTCAAGTCAAACCGATGAGCAACAAGATGATGTTGCTGAAGAGATTGTTGAGGAGCCTGTTTCAGTAAACCAGGCCCCTGTAGTTTTCGTTCCCGATGTTGTCAGGGTTTGGGATAGCGAAAATTCAACTATCAGCGGATATATCTACGATGAATCTCCAACAACTTGTACTGTAGAAATAAAATTAATCAATCCAGTGACTAATGCACAATACCTAACGGTGCAGCACACCCAAGTTGGTGAAGACGGCAAATGGAGTGTAGCACTGCCGACTGGTGAAATAGGCTCGTGGATGGTAATGATTTCAGTAAGCGATGAGTTAGGGGCTCAAAGTGAGAACGTGTTTAGTGAATTGACGGTAAAAGAGCCATATGAAGACGACGTAAAGGTAACATTCTTGTGGGAGATTCCAACAAGTTTAGAAGAGCCTGAGGGAATCTTGCGCGGCGTAGTAATCCACCAATATCCGGAAACCTGCACATTAGTCTACAAGCCGTTGTATCAGTCGCCACTATTGGACGTCAATGCAGATGTTAATCCAGAGACTGGCGAGTTTAGCATCCAATTTAATACCAGTAATGTTAACAGTAAAGGGCAAATTATCGGTACCTGTGGGTTTTTTACCACCTCAATTAACTCGACTATAGTTGATTTGCCGCTACCACCAGACCCAATTGATGATTCAGATCTAGATGGCATTTTAGATGACGTTGACATTTGCCCAGATACGCCGGAAGGAGAGCCAGTTTACCAAAGCGGCTGCTCAGACTCGCAAATCGATGATGACGGGGATGGAGTTAGCAATAAGCGCGATATTTGTCCAAACACCCCAATGGGTGAAAGTGTTGATGGTCAAGGATGCTCGTCATCACAAAAGGATAGCGATAATGATGGTGTCACCAATAACCTAGATGCCTGTCCTAACACACCCGCAGGCGAGGCTGTCAATGGTGACGGCTGCTCACCATCTCAACTTGATAGTGATAATGACGGGGTAGCGAATAGCATTGACCAGTGCCCAGGCACACCATTAGGAGAGGCTGTTGACAATGTAGGTTGCGCAGACTCACAAAAAGAACAACCTCCGACTAGACCGAAAATTCTCGCGCTACATGGCGGTGGCCAAACAGCTAATTCCCTCATGGGCATGCAAGGTACTCAAGATTTGATGAATGCCCTACCAACCTTTGACTTTGTCTTTGCCAGCACTCCAGAAAACAACAATGTATGGATTAGAGATCCTCCAGGAGGTAAAGGGGAGCCCACCACCGACCCAGATTGGGCAGACCTATCTATCGCTTATCTCGACCAAGTAGTTGAGAACGATGGCCCATTTTATGCCATTATGGGCTATTCACAAGGGGCAGCGATGATCCCTGTTTACCTAGCAAATACCGACAAGACATTCGATATGGCTCTAATGTACAATGGCTACCTGCCTACGACTCACGAAGGCCTAATTGATACCATCGAAGCTGTAGAACCGTTTGGTATTCCGGCTATGGTTTTCTCTGGTGAAAACGATCAATTCGGCGATATGGCTCCAGCTCTTGCAGCGAAGTTTGCAAATTCCTTAGATGTTCACAGTAGCACAGCAGATCACCACTTACCATACCAAAGTGATCCTACTTTCGATACGATTCTCGACTTTATCCTCGATGGATTACAGACTTTTGACAAAGAAGATTCATGGTTGTGCCAAGATGGCCAGGGACCCTGGGTAAGAGACCTAAATGGCGAGGGAAATTCGTACAACGCAAATACTCGTGGAGCAGGACAATCTGGCGGTGGTGGGGGTTCTGGTCCTTGGTTTCAATGTGACGTTTCTGTAACCTTGACATCGGATAATATGTTGGTAAACTCCAACGCTATTCCTAATCATAACTGGCTCTCAGCATTTGCTGCGAACGCCGATGAGCAGGACATGGATTGGACAATCCCACTGGAACCGGTAGATGATACTGCAGGTGGCCATAATTCCGCAAATTGTCCAGCTGCCAACGGTGCCTATGAGTGTGCCCCGGACCGAGGTGCAGTTGCAGTTGCCGTTAACGGAGTGCCAATTTTTGGCCCTGAGGAGGGTCCAGGAGGCGATGCTGTAGCCTTAGAATTCCTCTATTTTAACGAAAATCGTCAGCCAATTGATCTCGGCTACTGTGGGGCCCACAATGGACCAGGAGGTGTGCATTACCATTACGATGCAATGTGTCAGTTTTGGAATGACCCAAACGGTGAAACAATAGTCAACTATGACTACACGGACCTAGATTCAACAACCCACTCACCGATAATTGGTTGGGCATTCGATGGCTACCCGATTTATGGAATGTATGGATGGGACGACAATGGCCAAGTCATACCACTTCACTCTTCATATGAGGTTGAAAGAACCTCGGAGGGCGGCGACCAAGGCTACAACGGTATCGACGACTGGAATTATGTTGCAGGCATGGGAGAATTAGACCAGTGTAACGGCAGATTTGGCGCAACCCCTGAATTTCCTCAAGGAACCTACTACTATGTTTCAACACCGCTAAGTGGTTCATCAAAAACTGTCGTTAACACTGATGGAGATACCGTTTCGATGATTGGTTTCCCGTACTTTTTGCTATGCTACCACGGTGTTGCAGATATGAGCAATGCCAACTCCGGTGGCGGCGGTGGCGGATTCCAATCCATGACACTGTATGAGTATCACCCGGTGGTAGACTCGGATTCTAGACATACAACTAACTTAGAATATTGGGTAATATCATATGGGTTGATCATGTTGGCAATAGTTGCTTCAGGTATTCTTAGAAATAGAAACAATTGAGGCGTCTGGATGAGGCATTTAGCGGTCACTTGGCTGATATTGCTTAATTTTATATTAGCAGGTTGTGTAACGCCAGAAATTGATCAATATGCTGGCGAGGATATAGATGCCAACCAAGGGTACAACCAATTTGAGTTACTCGATTCGAATAATCAAAGTTTCAATTCATCGATTGTCGAAGGCCGGGTTGTAATAATCAATTTTTTCCTAACCAATTGTCACAATGCCTGCCCCATAATTACGAGTGATCTAAAACTCGTCGAGGATTACCTCTATCCCGAACACGAAGATAATCTGACTATTTTGTCGATTACCGTGGACCCCTGGCGAGATGGCCCAGAAGATTTAGTAGATTACATGAATTACTTTAACGTCAGTTGGACGCATCTTACAACCTACGAATTTGTTGATGGTGATTTCTCTAAAGTTGAGCAGATATGGTCAGACTTTGGCATAACTGTCGTATTGACTGAAAGCGAGAATAGTACCTCTATTGCTGGTCGGGGACACACCGTATACTATGATGTCGAACATACCAATGGAATCGTAATTATCGGCAAGGACGGTTTGCAGAAAGTGCGCTGGACCGAGGATAATTGGAATCTTGATGGTGTTAAATCAGATCTCGAACTAATTTTGCAAGAGTAGGTGCTGTGCTTTGGTATTGCTTAACCTTTGGTCAGTCGGGCATTTCTTGCAGTGGTTTGCCGTAGGAAGGTTATTACGAATTAGTTGGCAACTTTTCTTTCTTTTGTCATTAGGTTGGGAGTTACTTGAGTTAACCTTGCCTTATGAATTTGCCAAGGAGTCGTGGGTCAACAAGGTTTCAGATGTGATAGTCAATTGTTGCGGGTTCTATCTTGGAGTTCGCCTCCGCCCAATAACAAATCAGTAATCAAAATGGATTTTTGGGCTGTTCTTGGTCCCAAAATCCGCTTTCCTCTGGTTGTTCGACCTTGGTCTGTGGTTGAACGGGTATATCAGCATAGGATTTTTCCATGGTAGGTTGCGTCATCATAGTCTGGTTAGGTTGGTATGCAGCGTTGTTGACCGGCATGCCGTTGTTCTGGACAATAACTTGTTTTTCATTGTTAACCAACGATCCTAGTACTAATCCAAAAATAATTATGAATATACCACAGCAAACTCCGAGAAAGCCAGTAAAGCTCTGTGCGGCACCAAAAATTCCTTCTCCAATTCCCTCGAATACATCTTCTATCATTTCATCATCATAAGTAACCCAAACTTCTGTATTTGATTCAAAAGACATATCTCCAGCATAGCATGCTAGGCAGGCTCTACCAACTTTTATCAGGCCATCAGTAGATTTACTATTATCCTTATTGTTTTCATTTACCTCACAATTATCGTCGTTTACTTCATAATAGAAATCACCATTTTTCCCTTCATCCCAGTCGCGGTTAGTTGCCGGGTTTTCGATAATGGTAATCTCTGTAGTTTCACAATGATCCCAGA
>DAUW01000080.1:19550-20889 GCA_002505355.1 Euryarchaeota archaeon UBA229
ATCTCCTACTCCGTCACTATCGGTTATTGTTAGGGTTCCAACAGTAACTTGTTCTAACTTATACTGGTCTAGCTCTTCGAATGTTTCACCAGCATCCTCGATATTTCCGCCACCGATTACCATTAGTAATACTCCTCCGAGTATAACAAAAACCCCTATACCAATGAAAATTTTACCAGCAGGATGCATGATTTCTCCAGTAAGTGGTAGAATATAACGGTATCTTGTGGTCTCGCAGATTAACTCACGTGAATTCTAGTTAATACTACCCATATATTCAAGCTGGAATTGGCTGTTGTTCCCACCATGGTGGTGCTAGGAACCAACTATCATGCGATTTTGGTCGTTCGATAATCGGTAGTCCAACCTCCCCGCCATCGACGGTTAACCCACCTAGTGGGTTTGAAGCACACGGACTCGGCAGGTAATCCTCGCCATTTTCTGTTAAATCAATCCGTAGTGTATGTCCGGCAGGCACCACGACGTCGAGCGGATTGAATTCCATCAGCATGGTATAGGAACTAAATGGCGAAGTTGCTTTTGCATCGTAGCCACCGTCACGATAACGCACGTCCATAGTTGCATGACCAAGTCTCAAATTATTTTCATTATCGTATAGTGTGGCAAAGATTTGTCCACCTTGACATGCTTGGGTTGTGACTTCAAGATGCAAAGTTGGTAGACCAGAGATGTGGGTCAATTCGCTTAATGCTTCACTGACTAATGTGACAGAGGCGCCTTGGCCATTGACGGTATCACCGGTCAGTGTCCAGTCAGTACCAATATCGGCAAGATGCCAAGTCATATCTTCTGGCGGCCATGTATCCTCGACGTGCCACCGACCATCATTGGTTTGAATTTGCACCATTGGTTCTGGCTCATCACCAATGTCCTTGAGGTAGTAATTGAACCACTGAAATAGCTCCACTGCCCAGTCCATTCGGCTCATGTTAGGATATGCTTCCAAGCCGTATCCTGAGCCTAATTCCGAGTGTCTATCTGGTTGGTCTGGATAGTTGTGGGCCCATTGCCCGGCAATTGCCCTTGCATTAATTCCGGCATCGATCATTAATTGATAAGTTGGGAAAGCATGATACGGGTCAACATTCCAGTCCTGTAAACCCCATACTAAGTATACGCTACCGCGGTAATTTTCCAAAACATCGGGAAGGTGGCGTCGCTCATCCCAATAGTCATTCCACTTTGCTCCGCCAAATTCTGCTCCTGCCCAGGTTGTTAGTGGATTTAGTGGACCTATTGCATCATCAGTACACATGCGGGAATCATCGTAACCAGCATCAGCAGTTGCGCCTTCGTAGAGCGCATCATACAACATTGC
>DAUW01000080.1:21254-25290 GCA_002505355.1 Euryarchaeota archaeon UBA229
TCCCTCACCGCCAAAGTCGTAGTATGGGTGAATCGTCATTATCACCGGCACTTTGACGCCTTCCTCGACATCGGGTAGCCATAGACGCATACATGCATCAGGTCTGGTCCGGGGGCACCAGCATCTTGTTCGCTTAGCGGGAGCTCGACTTCTACGAAATGTTCGCTGTACGGTTCTGGCTTCATAGGTGCCGTTTACCGGTAATTGTGCTCGCATCATGTCCATTGGCAAGTCCATAGTGTGTCGAAGATGGAGAGGCGTGTCCCACCAATCCCCTGAGAACGTATTACTCACTATTTGAGTTATTGATTACCGCTTTGCCAAATGACATCGCCATCAGCAAAAACACAATCGAAACGGCAATTGTTGAAACCATGGAGATATTCAACTCTCGGCGATTCCCTGTCGGCGATTCGCTTACTATCTCGGCAACATAGACCTTATCCTCCTCATGCTTGGGGACTGCTGCCATGTCACTGCCCATGCACTACTTGCTCATGAGCATGACGCTTCGATGTAGAATTATTCATGAGTGAGATAGTATTGGTGCGTTCATGCGAGGACGGATTGCCTTATTTTTCGTTCTCAACTTTATGTTAGTGTTCATTCCTGCGAATCCATCAGTTGCAGAAGATGTCCCGTCTTGGCGGCTGAATGGCCTAGACCCGGAATTGTGGACTGATGGTCCGGTTGCAGAAGATACGCCCATGAATGTATCATATCAGGGCAACGCAGTGCTGGTTATCGATGTGACTTATCATACGGGCATCCTCTCCTCAGAAACCACTGGCAGCATTATAATCGAACTGTTTGAGCAATGGGCTCCTATCACCACAAGTAACATAATTCAACACATTGAGTCGGGGCTTTATGATGGGGTCTTCTTTCATCGGGTAGTCAATGATTTTGTAATTCAGTCGGGTGACCCAGAATGCAAGGTAATTGGGACCTATCCAATTACTTCGCCGCAGTGTGGTGGAGGTGGAACGGGGGAGACAATACCCCTCGAACACAATGAGAATCTTTCGCATGTTGATGGTGCAATTGGAATGGCAAGAGGAGCGGAGGAGGATTCAGCAGATTCCCAATGGTATATCACTGATACCGAACAACATGGCCTAGATCCAGAAAATCGAGATGACGGAGGTTATGCAGTATTTGGTATTGTGAGAGATGGGATGAACTACGTCAGAGAAATAGCTAGCACACCTACAGTAACAAACCCAGGAAGTGACCAAGGTATACAAAACCCCGGACCAGATTTACTCGGTCGCCCAATTCAAGAGGTTCACATCGATGGAGTTCGAATGTTGGGTGTAGCAGACCCTGATGGTACCATCAGGTTTGGCGTTGTTGCTGAAAAGACAGAACCAGTGTTGACCGGTAAAATATTGAGTTTATCGGCGTTCGTGGTCATCACTATTATCCTATTATTCGTTGCTCGAATAGACCCACCTACCACCTTACACCAAGACACACTGGTAACCTTCGATGCACAATTATTAGATGATCAAAAACCTCCAACATGAATGAATATCTCTTTCAACTTTGACTTGAAGAGGCTCAACATGCGAGCGACACTGGGTTTAGTAGCGTTACTACTTATCGCCATGTTGCCTGCTTCCTCTGCTAGTAATTCTCCACCAGTTGCCGTAGAATTATCTGTCGAAAAATTTGATTGGTTATCGAATGAAAGCGTGACACTCAGCGTCGAAGTATCAAACGCACAATTTAATCAGCAATTTTTTGCTAATTACTCGGTTGTAGATTTGCAAGGAGATGTCCTAAAAATTGGCAGTCATGTGTTCATATCTTCAGGACCTGAAACCCAATTTCCTTTAACAATGAACCAACTTTATGACGAATCAAATTTCTATTTCATTAATCTTGATATTATTGATACAACGCATACAGTGTTAGCAAGTGCTGAGGCTTCATTCATGATTTTTCAACACACTGTACTGCCACAAGTGTCGAATTTGTTAGCTTTTGGAGATTCATTGAGCGATATGGGCAATGCCAAGGATAGCATACTAAATGTACCCGATGTCCCACCATATTGGCAGGGTAGATTCTCTAACGGACCCGTGTGGCTAGAGTATGTATCTACGGCATTTGGATTAACTACTACTGTCGGCTCACTGTCTGAACAGGGTGATAATCGAGCCTTTGGTGGCGCTCAAACAGGGCAGGGTTTTTCTTATCTGCTCCTGCCGAATGTCGGAACACAGATAGCCAATTATTTGGCTAATGTCCAAACTACAATTTCAAGCAATGATATCGTAGCACTGTGGGCTGGCGGAAATGATTTCCTTTACGGTACTGCTAACTCAGATACCATAGTTGCCAACATGGAGTCTCACTTGCGACAATTATACGAAGCTGGCGCTCGGCAGTTTATTGTGCCAAATTTGCCACCGCTAGAGAAAACTCCGGAAATTCTTACACGAAGCCAAAATCAACAATCAACCATTGCCGCAGAGGTCATATCGTACAACACGAAACTAGCCAACCTAATTAGTGATTTAACTGCTGAATTGGGAATAGCGGTCAATTTTATTGATGCTTGGTCGTTATTCAACGACATTGTTGCCAATAAAGCAGCACTGGGTTTCACAAATACCCAAGATGCAGCATGCAGTGCACCATCGACTCTGCTGCCACTTCCAATCTGTAATAGTAACTCAGATGTGGCTAACAATCCAGATGAGTACCTATTCTTTGACAAAGCCCATCCGACCCGCGTAATGCACGAATTTATTGCACACTTCGCTATTCAATCAATCGGAATTCCAGATACTGATGCTGATGGTGTAATAGATTCTATAGATTTGTGTGAGTGGACAGAAAACGGATATGTTGTCGATGACCAGGGCTGTGCTTGGGAGCAATTAGACGATGATTCGGACGCAGTTGACAATGGTAGAGACCTCTGTCCTCAAACCGAATTTGGTGCAGTGGTTGATGAGGATGGTTGTTCTGCTGAGCAGCGAGATTCCGATAATGATGGACTGAATGATGCAATAGATCCATGTCCATTCAGTGAACAGAATGACGATCACGATTCCGATGGTTGTACCGACGAAGTTGATTTGGATGATGACAATGATCTAGTCTTGGATGTCGAGGATAATTGTCCACGTGGTCAAATTGGTCAGCATACGAGTGATATGGATGAAGACGGTTGTGCTGACTCGGAAGATTCGGACATAGACGGTGACTTGCTAGACAATGTTGCTGAGGCAGATATTGGCACAGATTTGTATGACCAAGATACAGATCGTGATGGAGTAATTGACGGGCTTGATAAATTCCCTCTCGACCCTTCAGAATGGCTCGACAGTGATTTGGACGGTTGTGGTGATAACTCCGATGAGTTCCCATACGATGATACAGAGTGTCAAGACACGGATGGCGATGGTTATGGCGACAATTACGATAAATTTCCTAACGATGTGACTGAGTGGTTGGATTATGACGGTGACGGTGTTGGCGATAATCGGGATGCTTGCCCGACAAAATTTGGCCTGTCAATTTCTCCTGAGGGGTGCCCAGATATGGATGGTGATGGGTTTTCTGACTCAACCGATGTATTTCCGGATGATATGGATGAGTGGGTAGACTCCGATGGCGATGGTTACGGCGATAATGGCGATAGGTTCCCAAATGATAATACCGAGTGGAGTGATTTTGACAATGACACATATGGCGATAACTCTGATGTGTTTCCCAGCGACCCAAATGAATGGAATGATACCGATGAGGATACAGTTGGCGATAATTCTGATGCGTTTCCATTAGATCCCACCGAGTGGCAAGATAGCGATTTAGACGGGTGTGGCGATAATGAAGATGTTTGGCCACTCGATCCCAAGGAGTGTTTCGATCGGGATGTTGACGGTATTGGTGACAATGCCGATTCCTTTCCCGATGATCGCAGTGAATGGAGCGACATAGATGGCGATGGTCTTGGCGATAACAGTGATTTGTTTCCTTATGATGTGCGTGCCAAGTATGATTCTGATGGTGATGGCGT
>DAUW01000080.1:25665-25817 GCA_002505355.1 Euryarchaeota archaeon UBA229
ATATGGATTCTTACACCGATTTGATACTGAGAATTGTAGTTGTGGCATTTGTAATTGGGCTTGCATTATCGGTAGTTCAAGCGACAAGAGGCAATCAGCATGATGCAAAATCACCTTCATCGGTTAGCGACGAAATAAGATTGTCCGAAGCC